>JALNVG010000047.1 GCA_023227685.1 Bacteroidaceae bacterium | reverse complement strand
TTTTTTCCTTAACTCCAAAACTTTTTATAACTATTTTCTAACACGACTCCCTTGATAAAAGACAAAACATTGATAGACATGAACTTATAGACGAAAATAATTTTAAACGGACTCCATGAAAAAGAGATATGATATCTAAAACATCAATACCAAATATACATCAACTTTTTGTATAAACGAATAAATCCAATTATCTTTGTGAAAATTGCTATAAATAATGATGAAACATCATGTAAGAATAGAACCGATAGGCCTTGAAGAAGAAGTGGAACACCTTACACCTCTTCGGGATGTCGTTGCCAAACATGGTGTGGAGTTCCCCTGTTCAGGAAAAGGCCGCTGTGGAAACTGCAAAGTAAAATTGCTCAAGGGAAATATTGAGATCGATAACAAGCAAAAGACTTTACTTGAACAAAAACATTTGGATAATAAAGATTGGCGAATTGCCTGCTTAAGCACAGTAACCGAAGATATTACCTTATATATAGAACCACGCGGCAAAGAAGTAATTCAAACAGATTACAGTTTCTTCAAATTCCAACCAGAAAAGGGATATGGCATCGCCATTGATTTGGGCTCAACAACTATAGTATCACAACTTATTAACCTCCAGACAAACCAAATAGAAGATACTACCATGACCATTAATTCCCAAACGTTTTATGGAGCAGATATTATATCACGGCTTTCCTACGCCATGAAATCAACAACACATCTCAAACAACTTTCCAATCTGGTTCGCGATGACATTCGTACACAAATCAGGACTTTTGATGATAACAAGCGACAGAAAACGCGGAAAGTTGTTATTGTCGGGAATAGTGTGATGCACAATCTCTTTGGATGCATTAACATAACCAACTTAGCCACTTACCCTTTTCAATCGCCCAATAATGCAGAGTTGGAGTTTTATGCCGATGAGCTCGAGTTTCCTTTACCACCAACTTGCAAAGTGCGTTTTCTACCCAATATGGGGCACTTTGTAGGTAGCGATATTTTGGCCGGGATCCAGGCAATCAAAATGCAAAAACAAGAAAAGTACCAACTCCTCATCGACTTAGGCACAAACGGAGAAATAGCTCTTGGCAATAAATACAATATTCATTATGCATCTACTGCTGCCGGACCGGCCTTTGAAGGTATCAATATTTCTCAGGGAATGCGTGCATCTTCAGGAGCCATTTACAGAATAGACTCTTCCGGATACAAAACCATAAACAACACAAAGGCAAAAGGAATTTGTGGAAGCGGCCTGATTGATAGCATTTACCTTTTATTAAAAGAAAAGAAAATAGATAATACAGGTGCCATTATCGAAAGCAATTGCCATCGACTACCCCTCACTGAAGACATTTATCTAACAGACAAGGACATTCGCGAATTCCAATTGGCAAAGGGAGCCATTTCCGCAGGCATACAAATATTATTGGATGAAGCCAATATCACAATATCTGAAGTTGAACACGTATATCTATCGGGAGGATTAGGCAATTATGTCGACGAAGATAAAGCTATACGAATTGGGTTACTTGACGGGATGAAAAAATCACAAATATTAAAGATGAATAATTCTGCACTCATGGGAGCTAAAGAAAATCTTTTTGAAAACAATAATACCGAGATGAAGATTATTTTAGCCCTGGCAAAGCACTGTTCGCTGGAAACAAATACGAAGTTTCAAGATATCTACTGTGAAAAACTCTTTTTTCCCAATAAGATACCAAACGACAACAACATCTAAAAAAGACTTATTAGTAACACTTTTGTTCCTAACATACCAACAAAATAAATAAATATTTCGTATGATGAAAGCAACGTGCTATATTTGTTTTCCTATTACAGCAATGAATAATGTGGAAAAAGAAACTCAATAACCTTTTAGAAGGCAATAATCTCGCAAAGAGGGCTAATCAGAAAATTGGCCGACTTTCTTTTATTAAAAAAACGAACATGAAAGAATTTCTACTATTACTTTTCATTTGTATTACCCAAATCGCATATGGTCAACCAATTCAAAAAAACATCGTATCATACGTTGATCCATTAATTGGAACTGATAACAGCAAAACGCCTACAGCCAGCTTGTTTGGTAGTGGTGATGCAGAAAAAGGCCAGGTCATCCCCGCCGTTCTTTTCCCTAATGGAATGAATTTTTGGACAGCCCAAACAGAAGATACGGAACAAAAATCCATTGCACCATATTATTACAAAAGCACATCTATACAAGGGTTCCGCAATTCTCACTGGCTCAATGGCGGATGCACTCAAGATTATGGTACGATGACACTTATGCCCCTTTACGGTATCTTGAAATGCCAACCCAAAGAAAGAGCAAGTTCTTTCACACACAGCGAAGAAACTTCTACTCCTTATTATTATTCGGTTTATTTAAAAGATGATCAAATCAAGGCCGAAATGACAGGCACCTCACGCACAGGGATTTTTCGCTTTACTTATACAAAAGCCGGAGATGGTTATTTAGTTGTCAACCCCAATAACGACAAAGGTGAAGGATCTATTGAATACGATGCAAAGAAAAATGAGATTCGGGGTTATAATCCGGTCTATCGAATTTATCAAGGTTGGGGTAAACCGGCAGGATTTAGCGGGTACTTTGTTGTAACCTTAAACAAAAAAATAGAAAATTTTGGTTCTTACCAAGGAGGTAGCCGATATGCCGATCAGGCAATGATTGAAAAAAAGCCAAACATAGGAATCTACTTGCATTTTAAAGTTAAGGCCGGTGAAAAAATCATAGTCAAGGTAAGTTCATCATTCACAGACTTTGATGGAGCAGATAAAAACATGAAAGCAGAAATGAATGATTGGAATTTCGATGCTGCAAAAGAAAATCTTCATAAAACTTGGAAGAACCACTTAGGCTCAATTGAAGTCAAGGGAAAAGATAAAGATACAAAATGTCAATTTTACAGTGCTTTATACAGATCTTCTTTTTTACCACATGTGATAAATGATGTTGATGGAAGATACCCCGCATTTTCTAAAGGAAAACCTATAATGAAAACAAAAGATCATAATTATTATGATGATTTCAGCTTATGGGATACCTATCGTGCCTTGCATCCCCTACTTAACATCATTGAACCCCAAAAATCCGGAGAAATGATACAATCATTACTGAACAAATATGAACAAGGAGGTTGGTTACCTATATTCCCCTGCTGGAATAGTTATACTTCGGAAATGATTGGAGATCACTGCACTTCATTAATAGGAGATGCTTTCGCAAAAGGCATTACTAATTTCAATCAAAAAGAGGCCTATCAAGCCATGCGCCAAAACGCTTTCGAACAACCTTCAACATATGAACAATACAAAGACGGATTAGGTAGACGTGCCTTGAATTCATATCTTAAATATGGATACATTCCTTTGGAAGATTCAGTGAAAGAGGCTTTTCACCAAGGAGAACAGGTATCGCGTACACTCGAATATGCGTATGATGATTATGTCTTATCTTTAATGGCTAAAGCCTGGGGACACAAGAAAGATGCAGAAGCTCTGACTAAACGGGCACAATATTATAAGAATGTAATAAATCCCAAAACAGGATACGTTCAGGGGCGATACAAAAACGGAAAGTTCCTTCATGAAAATAATGCAACAAAATTTTGTTCATTTATTACCGAAGGCACTCCATGCCATTATACTTGGTATGTTCCACAGGATATAAAAGGCCTAATGAAATGCATGGGAGGCAAACAGCCTTTTATTCTCCGGCTCGATTCCATGTTTAGCGAGAAACGTTATTGGCATGGCAATGAACCTTGCCATCAAATCGCATACTTATATAATTATGCGGGTGAACCTTGGAAAACGCAACGTACTGTCCGCCATATCTTAGAAACCGAATATCATAAAGGGCCAAGCGGATTATCGGGCAATGATGACGCAGGACAAATGTCAGCATGGTACATTTTTTCTGCATTGGGTTTCTATCCTGTTTGCCCCGGTACTCCTTATTATATTATCGGTACTCCGATTTTCAAAAAAACCACCATAAGACTCAACACTGGTAAGTCCTTTACAATCATAGCCAATCATGTTTCGAAAAACAATATCTACATTCAAAGCGTAAAATTAAACGGAAAAAAATACTTAAAGAATTATATCTCACACAAAGATATCACAACCGGAGGCGTTTTGCAATTTGAGATGGGAAATATTCCGAATAAACTATGGGGGAGTTCTTCTGAATCCTGCCCTCCATCACTTAACGATTCAGAAAGCTATTGACGACTATTCAAAATTAAAATATCATGAATGATAAAAAACTTAATATTATTATAGTTTTTCTACTTATATTTATTTCTCCCAATATGTGGGGGCAACATACATGGAATATTTTGGATGTTGGTGGAATTAATGACGGAAAGACCATAAATACTGACACCATTCAATCGGCCATCAACCATCTGAGTAATTCCGGTGGGGGAAAATTGGTTTTTACCAAGGGCAAATATCTTACAGGATGCTTGCAGTTGAAATCAAATGTGAAATTATATCTCGAAAAAGGTGCCGTTCTTTTAGGAAGTACAAATCCTTTTGATTATTCTGTATTAAACATTCCTGACAAGAATGTTGTCTTAATGCATAATGATTATAGTAGTTTGGCTTTAATTCAAGCATATAAAGTCCACAATATCAGTATCTGTGGTGAGGGCTGTATTGATGGCCAGGGATTAGAACTGGTTTTGAATATTGATAGTTTGCATCATGCCGGTGTGCTCGTTGATCCTAATTATAATACAAGAAGAAAGCGTCCCAGTGAAAATGTACGTCCTAAAATGTTTTTCTTTTCAGGTTGTAATGATGTTGAAGTCAAAGGAACTCATTTAAAGAACAGCGCTTCTTGGGGACTCACCTTTGATTCTTGTTCGAACCTTCAATTAAACGGCCTATCAATTTTGAATCGTGCATTTTGGAATAACGATGGCATTGATGTTATAGATTGTAAGAATGTAAATATAACGAATTGCTCGGTGAATTCTGCCGATGATGGAATTTGCTTAAAATCTTACCACCCAGAATCTTTTAATGATTCGATAAATATATCTAATTGTAATATCATTAGCAGTGCCAGTGCAATAAAATTCGGTACGGCTTCAAGTGGCGGCTTTAAAAATATAACTATCAATCATATCAAAGTTTATGATACTTTTCGTTCGGCTATTGCTATTGAGTCAGTTGACGGAGGTATAATTGAGAATATTAGAATTTCTAATCTTATTGCAAAAAACACAGGAAATCCCATTTTCATTCGTTTAGGACATCGAAGTGGAAGTTCTGTTGGATTAATTAGAAATATTTATATCTCTAATATAAAAATAGAAGTGCCATTTGGTCGCCCAGATATAAATTATAATATACGTGGTCCCGAAGTTAGTTTCTTCCATAATTCTTTTCCTTCTGTTATTTCCGGATTTTCAGGTCATAATATAGAAAATATACATTTAAAAAATATTGAGATTACTTATCCGGGCCGTGCTTCAAAAGGGATGGCTTATGTACCTTTGTACAGATTAAATCAGGTTCCTGAATTTATAAGAGATTATCCGGAATTCAGTATGTTTGGAGAATTGCCTGCTTGGGGATTTTATATCCGCCATGTGAAAGGTATTACCTTTAATAATATAAAGTTAAAGTTAAAGAATGATGATTTTCGTCCAGCTCTTGTGCTTGATGATGTCACTGGTCATACTATCAATAATCTATTATTACCAAAAGAAAAAAATAAGAAACAAGTTGTATTGAAAGATGTAACTAATCTTTCAACGAATAATATCGATAGCAATTCGATTATGTATGTTAAATGAAAATGAACATTTATACAACTTATTAATAATTAAAAAAACTTGTATCGTATAAAAACATGCACTACAAGTTTAGCTAACACAAAAGTATAAGCCATGAAGAAGTATATGATTTTCTGGCATCGCTCGTTTATGCGGTTGTTTTTGTTATGATTTGTTGGCTCGTCAGCTATCCGCTTTTTAAAAGAAAAATTTAGATAAAAACATAAAAGAACTTATATTCTTCTATAATTTTAAAAAATATTCAATTTCTCTTTTTTATTATAAATTTAATTATCTTTCTCTCAAAACACTACGATTAGCAATTTTTTATATTTTACTTTGCAACATCGTACCATTAAAATCTATTTTAAAATGAAAAAATTGAATCTTATCTTATTGATTTGCCTGATTTTACCTTTATCAATTTCTGCCGGTAATAAAGACGTAGTCGTAAAACCCAACTCGGATGCTATCCGCTTCGTTGGACGTACGCAAACACTTTCCGACGGTTCGGTTCGTTATGATTGGATAGGTACGTACTGGCAAACAAAATTTTCGGGCGGCTCAGTCAGCATACGTATCTCCGAATCAGGCAAGAGTTATCACAACTTGTTCATTGACGGTAAATGGGTACGCAAAATCGAATTAACCGGAAAAGATTCTTTAATCGTTCTGGCCTCAGGGTTAAGCCATGAATTTCATCAATTGAAATTACAGAAATGCACCGAAGGGGAATATGGTTGTACTACAATTCACCAACTATTATTAGCACCGGGTGGAAAGTTAAAGCCTGT
This sequence comes from Bacteroidaceae bacterium, assembly GCA_023227685.1. Classification (GTDB taxonomy): domain Bacteria; phylum Bacteroidota; class Bacteroidia; order Bacteroidales; family Bacteroidaceae; genus JALNVG01. The sequence goes on along the minus strand of JALNVG010000047.1, from coordinate 7,605 downwards.
TTCAAAGAAATCGCGTAAGATAGAAATTTATGGTGATTCATATACTTGCGGATATGGTTCCGAGGGAAACGACCCTTCTGCACACTTCAAACTTGAAACCGAAAATTGCAACAAGGCCTACGGTTGTATTTTAGCCCGATACTTTGATGCGGACTATACATTGGTAGCCCATTCGGGACGAGGCATGGTAAGAAATTATGGAGATTCAGTTCAACTGTCAAAAAACACGCTATTGACCCGTATGACACATCTTTATGATGATTTCGATCCGTCAATTATCTGCAAATTAGGTTCTGATAAACCGGATTTAATATTAATCAATCTTGGTACAAACGATTTCTCTACTAAGCCGGTACCTACTGATGACGAATTTATCGACGGATACATCAAAATGATTCATCAACTTCGTACAGAATACAATAATGTACCGATTCTTTGTGTCATTCCGCACTCCGGCGGATTAACGGTCCACTGTCTCATTAAGCTAAAGACTATAATGAAAGCTGATAAATATCTTTTCGTAAATAATCCGATGGAAGATATCGTAGGCCGAAAATCTGATATGGGCGCAGATTCACACCCCAATTATTCCGGTCAAAAAAAAATAGCTATGACATTAATTCCACGTATCTCAACTATCATGAACTGGCCTTTAGAAAATAAAGTTGTAAAATAGCTAATTCCTCCAAACTGACTTGTCCTGCCATAGGTAGTTATTTGTCAATTTACTTTGTATATCAAAGTAAACTCATTCTAGGATTAAGAGGTTAATAAATAAATTAGACAACCAATATAAGGATTATAAATTAATTTAGTCAACCGTAAAGAGGATAAGACACGATGCATTTACCCAACGTTTGCGATACAAAATTTATTTTCGCCTGATGCAAAAATTTCAAGTAATTATCTTCTGTATTAAGACTATATCATTCATACAAAGGCTGGTCTATCTTTTAAATCTGCAGTAAAATCAGCGGGCTTCACGCCGAATTGTTTTAAAAAGCACTTAGAGAAATAAGAAGGATTATTGAACCCCACCATATAGCTGATTTCGTTGACCCTATATTTTTTCTCAGCCAAAAGTGTGGCAGCCTTTTTCAGCCGAACAAGTTGTATCAATTCATTCGGAGTTATATTTGCCAAGTTTTTTATCTTGGCAAATAATCCGGAACGACTGATACACAGACGTTTGGCAAGAAAATCAACAGATAAATCTGAATTGGAAAAATTCTCTTCGATAATCTTATTCATGCGAATAAGGAATTCTTCATCAGCCGTATTTCCTGCAATACTATTCAAAGGGAAAAACGGCATCATTGAAAATTTCTCTCTTAGTTGTTTGCGCAAATCCATTAAGTTCTTTATACAAGCATTAAGATACTGTACAGAAAAAGGCTTTTCGATATAAACATCTGCCCCACAATCCATCCCCTCAATACGCGAATGCATATCTGTTTTTGCCGTAAGCAATATAAAAGGTATATGACTGGTCAGTTGATTGGATCGAATGGCTTTACAAAGTTCGATCCCATCCATGCGAGGCATCATCCAATCACATACAATCAAAATCACATCATTACTTTTTAATATATCCAATGCTTCTATGCCATCTTTTGCAACTAGCACCTTATATTGCTCTGAAAAACTACCGGAAAGAAAATCAAGCATCTCTTCATTATCATCAACAACCAATATCATAGGCTTATCACCCGAAGAAGGCAATGAATGATTCTCGGGCAAAACATCAATATAAACGCCGGAAGCATCAATCACCGTCTTTTCCTTCAAACAACCAGACTGTTTTATCGGTAAAAGAACTTGAAAAACAGCTCCTTTGCCCTCTTCCGATTCAACTTCAATATACCCTCTGTGTGCTTCCACAAAAGCTTTTACAATAGCAAGCCCTATTCCGGTACCGGGTTTGTCATTCTGCCCCTGATAAAAAGAATCGAAAATCTTATGCTGATTTTCCTTTTTAATACCTCTACCATTATCTGCAACAGAAATCATAAATTCACCACGTTCCTGAAAAACAAAACAAGAAAGCTTTACTTCATCCTTTGTAAATTTGCAAGCATTGGTCAACAGATTACTCACAACCTTCGTGATAGCCTCAGCGTCAACATCAGCTGTGAAATGTTCATCGGGATATTCAACTTTCAATTCTGCACCATGCAATTTCACAAACGGATCGAATCGCTCACTAATGGTTCTCATTAACTGACTGATATTTAATGTAGCACAATTGATCTGTACGGGTCCCTGTTCAATTTTCCTGAAATCAAGCAATTGGTTGACAAGAGAAAGTAATCTACGACTATTCCTTTCGATAATATTTAAATCATCAAGCATACCTTGAGGCAACTCCGAGGTTTTAGATAATATTTTCTCCAACGGACCGATGATCAGCGAAACCGGAGTACGTATCTCATGTGCTATCATCGTGAAAAATCCAATCTTAGCTTTTTGTACTTCCTTTTCCTTATCTAAATTCATTTGCCTAATGACCTCGGCATTTTTCTTCTCCGACCGCCACAACAAATAACGAATAAAAAAGCCAATAACCGAAAGCAACAAAATGAAATAAAAGATCTTAAAACCAGCGGTTAGATAAAAAGGAGGATGAACAACAATTTTTATGGATGCATCCTTCTCATTCCATATACCATCATTGTTTGTCCCCTTTACCTTAAAGACATATGTACCGGCCGGCAGATTAGTATAAGTAGCCTTGTTTTGTGAGCCGACATAATTCCAATCTTTATCAAAACCTACCATTTTATAAGCATATTGATTCTTCTGCGGAATACAATAACTCAAAGACGAAAAAATAAGACTAATAACATTATCCTTATAGGACAAATCCAATTGGTTTGTTTCTTGCAGAGCTTTAGGCAAAAGCTTACTACCTACATTCACTTTTTTATTAAATATTTCCAATCCGGTGATGTATACGGGGGGTGCTATATGATTTAAACGAATACGATAAGAATAGAAAGAATTAAATCCATTCACAGAACCTATATAAATCTTACCATCAGAAGTTTTAATACCCGAATTTGGCAGAAACTGACCATTCTGCAACCCATCACGTTTTGTATAAACTTTACAACCCTCACCCGGCGTATATTTCACCAAACCATTTGTAGTAGTAATCCAAAACACGTGCTGATCTTCGAGAACACAACAGATGTTATTACTGGGGATGTCTAGTCGGATACGTTCAAAATTATCTTTCTTAAGATTATATTTACATAGACCATCCATTGTGCCAACCCAAATATCACCTCGGGCATCAACCAATATATTATTCACGGTATTGTTAGGCAAAGAATTTATATCTTTACTATAAATATAATGTTTCCAGCTTTTATTTTTCACATCATATTTATAAATGCCATCACCTTGTGTAGAAAACCAGATATTACCACTCTTATCTTGATCAATATCTATAACCATAATACCTGTTCTTTTAATATGCAAAAAATTATCTTTTGCTCTGTCATAAAGATCTATCCCTGCCATTGTACCTATCCATATTCTGTTTTCACGATCCTTAAAAATGGCATATACACTTGCATCACCAATTGAACTCGAATTATCAGTTAAATGAGAATATACTTTAAAAAATCCCGTATTCGTATCCAACACATTCAGCCCACCGGTATAAGTACCCACCCATAATTTATCATTATCGAGACAGAGCGCATGAACATTATAAAAAGACAAACTGTTTTTATTGTTAGCCGGCATGTAGTTTCTAAAAAGTCCCGACTTAGGGGAATAAAGATTCAGCCCTCCGTCATCGGATGCAATCCAAATATTGCCATCCTTACCTTCACAAAAGCGATTGATAACTTTACCATTGACGGAATTCTCAAATTGAGAATGAGAAAAACATTCAAACTGATTTACATCAGGCGAAACATAATTAACACCCCCATAATAAGTTCCAATCCAAATACCACCTTCGGTATCTTTTATAATAGGATAAATAAAACGATCAGACAGTGACAATGCATTTGTCTCATTACAAGTATAAAAATGATAATCACCGGAGTCCGTATTAAACAGTATCAATCCGTCATCGGTACCTAGCAACAATTGGTTGGAACTATATTTCATAATAGAATGAATGTGCTTTACTACTTTTTCATCTTTTGGAAGAAGATAAGATGTAGTCTCACCTGTAAATCGATCTACTTTTTGCAAACCACCATCCCAAGTACCCAACCACAGAAAATGAGATGAATCTTCGCCTATGGATAATGATTGAGAATCTCGTACTCCATTTGTATAATAGAGTTTAAAGGGCTCAAAGGTATTATTAACTCTATTTAATTTATAAAGAGGAAAACGATGATTACTTACCGTAACCCAAACTCTATTCCCACTATCTACAAATATAAAAGAAACGTATCCTAAATGTTCAGAAAAACGATATTGAATCAATTCATGGCTTTTCATATTATAATTAAATACTCCCTGATTGACAGTGGAAATCCACAAATTACCTTCTTTGTCTGAAGTTAAAGAACTAACATTCGTATTTATATTGATTCCCTTATCCGTCTTTATATCAAAAGATCTGAATGTCGCCGTACGATAATCAAAGATTGTTATACCATGGTCTGTACCTAACCATAAATCTTCGTTGTTGTCTTGATAAATTGCACCAATATCATAATGCAACAATCCGTTTTTATCTCTGTTTTGCTTATAGACTTTCATACTTACACCATCATAACATGCCAAACCCTCATCTGTACCAAACCAGAGAAAGCCCTTCTTATCCTGGAGTATAGCCCGCACACAATTCGAAGGCAAACCATTTTCTACCGTGATATGATGAAACCGAAATGTATTTTCGGTGGCAAACAAAAAATTAGAAATCAACAATGTAAGCAGAAACATATATAATCTGTTCATAGCATTTAATAGGCATTAATATATTAAGTGCAATTTTACAAAATATTTAATAAAACAACCCTAATTATAGTCCAAAAAGATAAAAGAATAATCTTCATATAACAAACAACTTATTGATTAACAATACATTATCGTAAATTAACATAATGTAAGATATAATATGATTTTTGCATCCTATTAGACTATTGTTCAAATCTGATATAAAAAATTTATTTTACTTTGCTTTACAAACTTTATAAAACAATAAGAATTAAATTATTAGCATGATTACCATGAAAAAGAAGTCACATACTATTTTAGAGAATATTGCTCTATTAATTATAGGGAATTTATCCTTATTTTATCTGTCGGCTTGCAACACACCATCAATAAAGCCTATTGCACCCATACAAGAAGTGCCATTCACAAAAGTACACTTTACCGATCAATTCTGGGCTCCGCGAATCGAAACGAATCGTACCATATCCATACCTTCTGCATTTAAAGAATGCGAGAAGAATGGACGGTTTGATAATTTTGCCATTGCAGCAGGAATGAAAAAAGGGAAACAACGGGGTGATTTTCTCTTCGATGATACAGATCCTTATAAAATAATAGAGGGAGCTTCTTATTCTCTTGCTGTAAAATATGACAAGAAATTAGATGCTTATTTGGATAGTGTAATTCATATTATCGCCGCAGCTCAAGAACCTGACGGTTATCTAACTACTTGCGTAACAAATAAATGTTACCGTTTATCCGGCTGGTGGGGAACACACAAATGGGAAAAGCTGAATAGTCACGAACTTTATAACTGCGGACATTTATATGAGGCTGCTGTAGCTCATTATAAAGCTACGGGAAAACGCACGTTACTTGATGTAGCTATAAAAAACGCCAATTTGGTATGCAAAGTTTTCGGTCCCGATAAAAACCAAAAACACGTTCCATCCGGACACCCAATTGTTGAAATGGCTCTTTGTAAACTCTATAAAGTAACCGGTGAAAAGAAATATCTCAATATGGCCAAATATTTTATTGAAGAAACCGGTCGCGGAACAGATGGTCACAAGCTTAGCGAATACAGCCAAGACTACATGCCTATATTAAAACAAACAGAAATCAAAGGTCATGCCGTTCGTGCGGGATATCTTTATTCCGGAGTAGCTGATATAGCTTCTCTAACCAATGATTCCGCTTACTTCAATGCTTTGAAAAGGATATGGAGCAACATGGCCGGTAAAAAATTATATATTACCGGTGGAATGGGCTCAAGGGCTCAAGGCGAAGGATTCGGACCGAATTATGAATTAAACAACCATACGGCATATTGCGAAACGTGCGCCGCAATCGCCAACGTTTTTTGGAATCAACGAATGTTTCTAGCTACAGGTGATGCTAAGTATTTTGACATTGTAGAACGAGCTATGTATAATGGTGTGATTTCGGGAGTTTCTCTGAGCGGAAATAAATTCTTTTACGACAATCCTTTAGAATCTACGGGAGAACATGAACGCCAGAAATGGTTCGGATGTGCCTGTTGCCCGGGCAATATCACCCGTTTCATGCCCTCCATACCTAATTATGTATATGCCACACAGGACAATAACGTTTTTGTGAATATCTACGTGCAAAGTCAGAGTGAAATTAAGACTTCTACAAATACCGTTGAAATTAAACAAATCACAGATTATCCGTGGAAAGGGAAAATAGAACTTACCATCAATCCACAAGTGAGTTCTAAATTTGCCATTAAATTACGCATCCCGGGATGGGCAAAAACATCTCCTGTACCTTCCGACCTTTATTCTTTTATCAACAAACCGAAACCCATCAAATTATCTGTAAATGGAAAAGCAATAGAAGATAAAGAAGATAAAGGTTATATAACCATTAACCGGAATTGGGTAAAAGGTGATAAGATCGAATTAAACCTGCCACTGTCGGTACGCTTCATTAAAGCCAATCCAAATGTTGAAGACGATAAAGGCAAACTATCCATTCAGCGCGGTCCTATCGTATACTGTTTGGAGGGTTGTGACCAAAAAGACAAGCATGCTTTAAACAAATACATCAAAGCTAATACTCCTTTGAAAGCTACATTTAATAAAAGCTTATTAAATGGTGTAGTGACATTAAAAGGCACTTGTAAAGAAGTAGAACAAAATGGAAAAGAAAGAGATGTTCCTTTTACGGCTATTCCTTATTCAACATGGGAAAACCGCGGAGCGGATGAGATGACAGTATGGATTCCGGATGCCGCTTCTTACACACATCCTACCCCCAAACCAACCATCGCATCACAGGCACAAGCTTTTTCTATCGCCAATCCGATACAAAAAGATGCTGTCAACAGATCTTCCGTAGAAATTCCGGCATGGGGAGTTAATGATCAATGGGAACCAAAGAGCTCTTCCGATACTTCCAAACCTTACTTTTATTGGTGGCAGAAAGAAGGATCAGCGGAATCATTATCCTACAAATTCAAAAAAACAGAAACAGTATCAAACGTTGATATCTATTGGCTGGATTTTGATCAGTATGATGGAAATTTCAGAGTACCCAAAAGCTGGAAACTATATTATAAAGAAAACAATATTTGGAAAGAGGTTAAAGCCAAAAGTCCTTACACCACTAAAAAGGATTGCTATAATCAACTTCTTTTTCAACCCGTCAAAACAACAGGATTAAAAATAA
>JALNVG010000046.1 GCA_023227685.1 Bacteroidaceae bacterium | reverse complement strand
TTCTCCTGTGATGAAGGGTGTCATTTCTTCGATGATACGGGCTTCGGCTTCGGTAAAGCTTAGTGCGTCAACCAGATAAGGCTCTGTTACCTTTTTCTGCATTCCGTTTTCTATTGTCTTGTCGTAATTGATTTTACATTCAAACCAAGTATGCATTGCCATAATATATTGTTTTTTAAATTTGTGCACAAAGATAATGTAAATCGCTTAATAAAAGCAAATTTAAGAAAGAAAATGTTTATCCGGATTTATTGTTTTTTTGTTTTCAGCTTTGCGATCAGATACAGTCCCGGTGTTTTTATTTCCGACCATTTGGTGTTCCAGATCAGACACCAGATCGGTGTGCTTTTTTTGCCGTAGTTGGAGAGGGCGATAATGGCGTTTCGCTGTGGTGTGTCGTTGATGCGGAGATTGTTGAGGGAGTTGATCAGGGCCACGTAATTGTGCGTTTTGGGGTTGAGTGCGTAGGCCGGGACACAGTTTTCGGCGTAGGCTGCGGTGGCGTCAAAGCAGGGGCAAATCTTGGTCCATTCGGAGGGCTCGATCAGTCCGTCGTTGTTGAGGTCGGGGCTGAGGTCGCGATGACCGCAAACGCGGCAGTCTGGGAATTCATTGTGTATGGCCCGGATGACTGCCTGCAGTGATCGTTTCTGCTGGGGCGTGCGGGTGTCTTGGGGCTCGCCCTGTTCGTTCAGGCCTCCTTCGTAGCAGATGCCGATGCTGTTGGCGTTGTGGCCGAAGGCGTGGGCTCCTGCGATTTCTACGGGACGGGTGGAGATGAGGGCACCGTTCTTGCGGATATAGAAGTGATAACCTGTGCCCTTGAAACCGCGCTCAAGATGAGCGCGTTCAAGGTCTTTTTCGGTGAAGGTTTGGTTGCTGCGGGTGGCGGAACAGTGGATGACGATTAAATTGATTTTTCTCATGGTTTTTCTTTTTGTTGTTATCGTGTTTCTGTTTGGTTTGTTTATTTCTGTTCTTTCGATGTTTTGTTTCTGTTGCGCAATTCGCAATCGGCCTTGATGCATTGCAATTCCGAAGATTTGATGAGCTGCTCTTTGAGTTGGTAAATCTCTTCGTGAAGCTCTTTTATTCTATCGCTCAGGTCGCAATAATCGGTCACTACTTTTTCGAGCTTCTCGATCAGAAAGCCGTATTGGTTTTTCACCAGTTCTCCGAATTCAATAATTTTTTCTTTGTCTGCCTCGGAGGTCTTTGATCCGATGAATGGGATGATTCTGACGATGATTTCTATGATTTTGTTAATGATATCTTTCATGTGATTTTTTTTAAAATTAGTTATCGTATGTGGGGAATAATAAATGGGCTGACGGTTTAAATGGTTGGTTACTAATGGCTGTTGTTGGTTATATAGGGCTTCTAATGGTTGGCATTGGTTGTTTGTGGTTGTTGTTGGCTATTTGTGGTTACTAATTGTTGTTATTGGCTATTTATGGCCTCCAATGGTTATTTATGGCTCCTAATGGCAGTTATTGGCTATCGATGGTTGTTCATGGTTATCTATGGTAGTTTATGGTAATTCGTGGTTATTTCTGGCTTCTAATGGTTATAAATGGCTGCCAACGGTTATCAAAGAAAGCGATTCGTTGTTCCTGTTTTTGCAACATTCCTTTTCGGGTTGCGGGATACGTTCCGGCCCGAAGGGTTCCGGTATCTGATTTCTCTGCAACCCCGTTGCGGTGATCGATTTGTCCGATTGATTTGAACATGATTTTTTCTTTTTTTTACCGTATGGCAGACATTATCTTATTGCCGTCAAGCCTGTTATTCCGGTGGCTCTGTTATGCTAACGGATCCGCAGGTGTGTCGCCTGAATCATCGCCGCCGCTTTTGCTATCGGAGTCTTTGGTCTTGAGCACATCGGCAAGGTCTACAAACACCAGCTTGTCTTCGGCACGGGTGGACACGAGGCTCGGCTTGATGGTGGTGGAGGCACGGAAGTTGATGTGTACGGATTTGATGTTGCCCGATACGCAGTCTTCTTCTTTTTTTGTGCCCTTGGTGCGTGCGGTGAGCGAGAACACTCCGAAGTCGGCAATATTGACGGTTTTGCCGTTCAGCAATTCTCCCATCATGCACTCAACGAAATTGGTCAGCACGCTCTTGATATCACCCAATGAGAGCGAACTGGTGTTCTTCATTTTTGCGGCAATGAGCGGCAGGGTGGACGATTGCCCCAGCGTGACCAACTGCGGATAATACTTGCCCACGGAAGTTTTGTCACCGGGCTTTTTGCGAAGAATCTTTTTGAAGATAATAGACATCTTTTTTGAGATTTAAGATTATTGATACTTGAAATAACTGTGATGCAAAGATACGGCATCAGGATTGGCGAAAGTTCTTCAAAGTGCTTCGGTGGACTTCAAAAGACTCAGGTGTGCTCAGAAGTATTCAGAAGTATTGCAAAAGCCCTGATATTTATTCTCAAAAAGCCCGTCAAAAGCTTGTTCACGTGGCATATTTTTAGTATATTTGTGTCAATAAACGAAACGATAAATATTAACAAAAAAGAACTAAGAAATGGAAAAAGACCGATCAGTGGCCGAACAGCCGTTCATCATCAGGCCATACTTGAAATCAGAGCTTGCCGGACTGTATAATCCCGAATTGTCGGCCGTCTATGCGTTGCGCAAACTTCGTGGCTGGATCAATCATAACGATGAGTTGCGTGAGCATTTTTATACCGAGCGTGAGAGCAAAAAAGACGTGGCGTTCAGCAAACGGCAGGTGAGGATGCTTGTTGAAATTCTGGGTGAACCCTGATGCGTGACCGTCCGTCCCCGGGGTAGGTGGAGAGGGCGGGATAAACAAGAGTTAGCGTGATAAGAACTGAAGATTTCGATATTTCTTCTGTTCTTGTCACGCTAACTTTTGTTGTTATCGGGCGGGGAGCGGGATTAATCCGGCCCGATGGAGAACTGATCGGGTGATGGGGCGAAGAGACTGGGTTCTTGCTCTTTGATGGTTTGCTGCCAGTGCCCTTTTTCTCTGAGGATGAAATCCGCCAGATCGAGCTTTGCGGCTTTCTCATCGGCGGTGGCCTTATTCTCAATCTCGTCGGAGAGCATGATGTTGAAGCCGTTATTTCTCATGAGCACGGTCTTTTCGTTCCATGCGCCAAAGGCGTCGGCATCGGCAAAGAGGGAGATGTTACGGTCTTTGATGGGCAGGAGTTTATCCTCGGTCAGATTGCCCACACCGCCGGTGGCCAGCCAGACGTTTTGAGGAAATTCCATGGCGCAGATTACGGCCGTCTTTTCGCTCTCCACTACGCAATGCAGCTTTTGGGAAGCATCAGGAGCGGCGGTCAGGTGAAGTCCGAAGAGGCACTGCTCGAGGTTGAAATTCTTCTTGATTCCGTTGCAGTTGTGTATCCAGCCCACCGCTCCCTCCTCGTGCAGACGGTGTCCGGTGAGGGGGTCGTACTTCATGATTTTTCCGGTGCGTACACGGTTGCCGCGGTCGATTTGCCAGAAGATGGTGTCGCCGTTTCTGGTCAGTCCGAGTTTGTAGAGGTTGACCGCGGCGGCCACCTGTTCCTGCGTGTAAATCGATTGAAGAAATTGGCAGAAACTGCTTCTGTCGCTTATCGTTTTTTGCATCTGTGCCGTCGGTATCGTGTCGAAAAGAGGGCTGTTGTTATTCATTTTTTTATAATTTAAGTTGTTATTGATTCTGAATTCTTTGATATCCACACCCGTATTCTTGGCCATGAGCAGAAAAGTGCCGATGCCGATCTTCCTGTTGGTGTGCTGCGTGCATCGGGCGAACTTCTTTTCTGTTTCGGCCATCTTGTACTTGTGCGATGAGGAACTCAGCAGGTGGAAAAGGTCTTTTCCCTCATCGCCGAGCTCCGACAACGACATGCCCAGCCGTACCCAGTGGTCGTACTCGTCGGCTACGAATCCGCGCATGAGCATTTCGCGTGCTATCTCTTTGTAATTATATTTTATATCCATTATTCTTGTCTTGAAAAAATGGTTATGGGGGTGGTCTGGGTCTGGGTCTAGGGAGGTTATCTATAGATACTCCCTAAAGACCCAGACCCAGACCACCCCACATACCTCACTTCTGAAAGGTGTTTGGCGTAACTGTTATTGTTAATAATTAATACTATAGAATCCTGCTTCATTCTTTTCGATCACGTTGTTTTCGACGGCCCTTTTGATTTGACATTTGGCCTTACCGATGCCGAAATTCAATCGTTCGCCCAATATCCGCACAAGGTCGGTGTAGGCGATGGAAGAGGAGGCAGGCATGACGGCCTTGAAATCGGCTTTGAGGCTTTCTTTCTTATTCGTTTTGCAGGGCATGTCGGCCAGTATGGGAAATCCCGATTGGTCGATGGTGAAAGTGGTGCTGGGCACTTCCTTGTTGCGCCCGTAGGCTTCTTTGGCCACGGTGAAGTCTCCTTCGCGAGTGAGGTTGATCACTGTTTCGCACTTTCTTATGAGCATCGACCCCAAGTGTCCCCGCTGCTTGTCGGTGAAGGGGTTGGTGTGGAGCACGCAAAGGATGTGGCAGTTATATTCGGAGCTGTTTTTCATGAGCCATGAAACGATGTCGGATGCTTCGGCGGCATCATTAACGTCAGTCACGAGGTCGGCCACACCGTCGATGAGGCAAAACGCGGGTTTGTATATCTTCAGGGCTTGCTCGAGAGCCTGTAGTCTCGTCTCCGGAGTGAGCTTGCGAAAGTTGATCACCTTCAGGTTCTTGTTGTTCTGCCCGGCATCCCAACCCATCATGTTGTGTATGCGCCGCACCACGTTGTAAGTGAACGGCATGCCCTGCTCCGTGTCCACCAGCAACAGGGGACTTTTGATGTTGCCCGGCTTGAACCCCAGATAACCTTCTTCGCTCAGATAGGCTACCGTGATAGCGCTCAGAAAGAATGTTTTTCTTGATTTGGCCGCTCCGCTCACGCAACTGATCTCGCCTACCGAAAAGAGATTGGTGCCGTCTTTTGTTAATATCGGTTCCGGCAATTCGATGTCTTGCGAGAGATCTATCAGAAAGGGAGATTCTTTAAAAAAATTTGTACTGTTTTCTAAGGCTCTGAATACGTTTACGCCTCCTTGTTCATTTGAATCCATAATTGTAAATCTGTTCTTCTTGTTATTAAATTGTTAATTGTGACTACTTAATTTGTTTCTTGTTTTAACTTGATATAATGGCATGATAATATCTCTACTGAATTGTTGAAAAATTCAGATATATATATTAAAATAAATAGATATATTATGGTTATAATAATTATTGAAAAATATAATCAAATATATTATTTTTAATAAGAGGATATATGTTTAATTACCGGAAATAACCGAGATGATATTTGTTCTTGAGTTTTTCATCTTATCAACTATGTTTTTTATGTTATTATTTTATATTATATTTTTTATATTAACCGATACAAAGGTAAATAAATAACTTTTTTAACCAAAAGAAAAAATGATTATTTTCTTCATAATTTTAAAAAAAATCAAAATGAATTGAATACCTTACATTATTGTTTCCTTTTTATTTGATTGCTTATGATGATAGTATTATTCGTTGATTTATTATAACATATATATTGTATTATTATAATGATATATATATTAATAAATATAATTACTTACGTACCCCATATAAACTGTACAGTTTAAAAATAGAGTTTCAAGCTAAAATGATTTTGTAAAATTACAGAGCAATGAACAATTTCTTGATGTAGTTCTTCAAGCAACTACTTATGCCTTAAAAACAAGTGAAGAAAAAAAATAAAAGCATTTCAAAATGCTCTTATCAAAACAGCTATTGGAGAAGTTCCTGACAAAACTAAAAGCCAAATATTTTTAAATTAATTGGATAGATTTACCGTTTGGCATATCAATATTTTAAATTTTATATATAATCCTAGAGAATGGTTCAAACAAGCCAAAAGGAAGCCGACAAGTCACTCATCTTCAGGTATTATATTATTTTTTAGTTCACCATCCCCTTCTACTAAAAAGACGTGAAAAAACATCCTACTTAATATCAAAGCTGATAGAAATATCATATAAAATGCTTTGAGATGTGATTTTTTCACTATATTTGCATTGAAATCAAGTAATAAACATTATGTTAATACGATTTTCTGTCCAAAATTTATTATCTTTTAAAGGAAGAGTTACATTCTCAATGCTTCCCGGAAAAGGGCTTTTAAAGAAAGAACATAAGACGGCACCCGTCAAAGGAGTGTCCGTACTTAAAACCGGCATCGTATTAGGTGCCAACGCCTCAGGAAAATCAAATCTGATCAAGGCTATTGCTTTCGGTAAAATGTTGATTCTGAAAGGTACGGCTATCAATCAACCGATAGAGTATGTGCCATTTAAACTGGATTCAGCTTGCAGGAAGAAGGATTCTCGAATTGAATATGAAATTCAAATTAAGGGAAAGAATTATGCTTATGGTTTCACCTTCAACTCAAAGAGAATAGAGGAAGAATGGTTATACGAGCTATCAAAGAAAGGGGAGAAGAAAATCTTTGAACGTACGGCAAAAGCCGAAAACATATTTGATATTGAGCCCCTTTTGAAATTGAATAAATCGTCGGAAGAGAAACAGTTCCTATTATTTTTGACCAAGGCCACGCCCGATAATCAGCTGTTTCTGCACGAAATCCTTACGCGAAGGATGAAAGACAATGTGAGTAACATTGATGATTTGCAAAATGTGTTAGACTGGTTCATTAATTCGTTGAAAGTAATATTTCCTGATGATAAATATAAGGAAGGTATTAAATCCGAAGTAACGAATAATGAAAAGGTACAACGTATATACGAAGAATTACTACGTTACTTTGATACCGGAATTGACGGTATATGCCTAAAGGATGTTGAATTGAGTAAGATTGGTATTCCTGAAAAGGTGCTTCAAAAAATAAAAGATGATTTATCGAATATTAAATCCGACAATGTTCGTTCTCTTTTGTCAACCCAAGAAAATACATACTTTATTTCCATAGATAAGAATAAATTGAAAGCTCAGAAGTTTATGACTAAGCACCAAGTGAAAGGTACAAGCAAACCTGAGTATTTTGATACAGCTGATGAGTCGGACGGTACGAACCGTATCATCGACTACATACCTCTGATTATCGATCTTTTAAAAGGTGATAAAGTCTTTATTATCGATGAGATGGAAAGAAGTCTGCATCCCAATCTTATTTATGATTTGTTTGATCTATTTCTTTCACACTGCGATGGGGTGACGAGTCAATTAATCATTTCAACTCACGAGTCATCGTTGCTAACACAGAAATTGTTGCGTAAAGACGAAATCTGGTTTGCCGTGAAAGATGAGGAGGGAGCCAGTCAGCTCCACTCTCTCGAAGATTATAACGTTCGCTTTGATAAGGAGATCCGCAAAGATTATTTGTTAGGAAGATTTAAAGGAGTACCTCGCTTGAGGAGTCGCTATGATTTGACAGAATTGTTTAATTTTAAATAAGACCTTCTTATGCCGCGAGAAACGCAAGAGTTAGTCCGCAAAGGCGGTTTTATGAACGCCGAGAAATTTTATGTTCTTTCATATGAAGGAGAGGTAACTGAGAAAAAATATTTTCAGGATTTACGTGATTCTGAACTATTCAATAATTCCGGAAATATTGAGACCATTCCCTTGAAACGTCCTTCTAAATCCAGTTCAAATCCGTTGGAAGTTAAGAAACTACTTAAAAAGGCTAAAGAAGATTTTAATTTTAAACCTACGGATGATTTTGGCTAATAATTGATCGGGATGATTGGTCAACCATACATCAAGTAGACCTGCCAAAATTGGCTGATGATTGTAGAGTAGAGCATAATTTCTTTTTGGCACTAAGTAATCCTTGTTTTGAAATTTGGTTGATATTGCATCTGAAAGATTTATCAGAGTTTAATGAAAAGGAGCTGAAGTTGTTGTGTGAGAATCCCAGGGTAAGTTGCAAAAAGCATTATGTGGATACCGTAATCGATGAATCGATGGATAATGGCCGCGGATACAATAAACGGCCGAATCCCCGAATCTTTTTGCCACATACGCGGGAGGCTATTGAGCGAGCAAAAGCTTTGAGCAAAAACAGGGAACTATTTCCTTCAGGCATAGGTACTGATGTATATAAGTTGGTAGAAAAATTAATAAAATAGCCGTATCATTCGACAAATAATTCTCTACTGAAAAATAAGGTCTTTGTTTAAACCAGGAGTGTATCTTATTGCATTCTCTGTATGCAGTTTTATATCCCTAAGCAGTTTCGTAATACCCACCAAATCAGGAGTACAATGAGGCTTCCCCAAATCGTCCACTTATTGTTTACGGCAAGGTAAAAACGGGGATACCTCTTACGAGTTATTTCTGCCATGAAGAGTACAATCATTACAGGGATGGCTAATATCCACAGAGCATTCATCTTGAATGTTGTGGATAAATCGCCGTGCAGAAGAGCATGAAGGGCTCTTTGTGATCCACATCCGGGACATCGTAATCCTGTAATGGCATGAAACGGACATGGCATAAAATGATACTGCGAAGGATTAAATTTATAATATATTTCTCCGCATGTGATGACAAGTAGCAAAATGATTGACCACTTGATATACTTAAAATATCGATTTAAAAATTTATGAGTGATACGCCAATAACTGTTAGTGTAAGATATAAGGCATATATTGTGATGCCGGTTATAAAAGCAATTTTCGTCCACTGTCCGGCTTGTTTGGAAGTTTTTTCTGCCTCGGAATAGTTCTTTTCATTAAATGTACTGCTGACTTTAGCCGCATACACAATGCCGACAATGCCAAAAGGAAGACAACAAAAAATTGTAGCAAGTATGGATTCGGCCAGCCATGTCTTTGGACAAGTTTGTTGAGTGCCCTGAGGCATACTTGGTGGTGTTTCGGTATTTGGTATAGAAGGTGGATTATTAAGTATTATTGATTGTAGTTCGGGATACTCGGCTGCTTTTTTCCACTGTTCTTGTCCTTGTACCCAAATTAAAGTATTAGCATTGATTGCTTTTGTTTTTAAATCATCCCAAGAAAACGGACCGGACTGTTTTTCATTCTCAATAATAAAATATTCCATAACGTTTTTTTAATAAAGTATTAATTATTTATTTTAGTATATATTTTACAAATAAAAAGTTAATTATTTGCCAAATATAATATTTAAAATTAATAAATAAAAGAAAATATTAATATATTTATGTATTTACTACCCGTTGGCGGAATTAAATTAGCGCATATTTAGCTTTTCTAATTATCCGAAAAACAGCAGACTGATTTGTGAGAAAATAAATAACGTTATTATATAAGTATTGTCATCAGAAAATCACACCTACTTTAAACATGAGTGAGTTATGACTTAGCTGCTCTTGAAATTCGGAGGTGAAATGCTTATCCTGATAATGTTTCAGGCGTTGAAGTTCTTGCAATTCATAACCTACGCCAAAAAGAAGTCTGGCTTTCTTCGAAACGGCGTACTCAATTCCTATGGTTGGAGAGAGCAAAAAACCTCCATTGGTCTCTTTTGTCAATGCAAATGAATAACCCGCTTCGCAATTGATATACGGAGTGATCTTTCGAGCTTTAGTTATCTTGAATTTCACATCGGCAAATAATGGCAAGAGTGTCTTTTCGTAAATGGAGAGTCCTGTTCCCGCACCGATAGCCAGGCGTGGGGTTATATTATAATAACTGGAGATTTGCCAGGTGAAAGGAGTCTTGGACGGCGTACTTATTGGCAGTCCGGTTCCAATGGTAGTTGAGTATGAGAGGCGATGATCTCCGGTTTGTCCGTAAGCAAGGGTTGCCATGCCGAATAATATAGAGATGAGTAGAGTCTTTTTCATTATTGTACGTTTATTGTTATTTGTTTTATAATATGAAGTGCTGTGGTAAGGGTCGAAACATCCGACTGCACATTACCATCTGTTCCATCCGGACTACTATGTCCGATAAGCTCTGCCCTGAATGTTTTTTTATTTGAGGTTAAATCCACTATTGCGGCATAGACCACGGCAGGTTGCCCGCTACCCATCTTGCCACCTGAATAATTGGCATCACCAATCTTTGCGGACTTTGGATAGTATTCATTAAAATCAGTTGAATTGTTAACCTCTATTTTTACCACAAACTGCTTCAGTTCGTTGTTCGGTTTTATCTTCATGGTAAAACTCTTTGTCGGAGTTGCTCCCGAAATTCCATCAACCAGCGGTCGTTTTTTTGTTGGCAGGTAAAGCCCGTCGTCATATATCACACCACGAGAGTAGCACCAATGCGGAAGGGCTTCTTTTCGCCTGTTACCACCTGCGCTTTGCCATGATTCCGTTGCTATTTTATGGGTTACATAGATTGTAGAGAGATAATTTCCCTGCAAATCTTCTGTCCATATTGCCATCTGAGGTGGATTTTTCTTTTTTATTCCCAGAAAAAGAGGGAAGTCGTGCAGGTAGTCATCTCCCTGCTCAATGGATATCTTCAGGTCATTTGTTTGATACTCAATCAGATCATTGTTGCACGAGTTGCATAGAACTGCTATGCAAAAGATTAATGCTATATTCATTTTATTCATATTATTTTTGTTTTAACAACCAAGAGTCTATTAGTCTGTTTATTCCGTTTCCCATCTGTATCCAGCCTTCATCCTGTTGAATATTTATTCCGTTATATATAGGGCAATTCTCTTCCAGTAGCACTAAATAACTGATGGAGGATGTTACCAGGGTTGCCATAAAAGCTACTTCACTTGTCGGACGTCCCGAAACTTTACTTACACACGCTACAAGTTCCATACCTTTCGTCTCTCTGCGGTGGCGTAGCTCTGTAACAAAAGAGTTGTTGGCAGCCAGTTCCCAGCGGTAGAGTCGGCGAAGCGTGTAATTTTCTCGCATTGTCTTGATTTGATTGGCAAATATTGTCTTGATGAAATCTCCCAAATGCTCTTTTTCCGGAACCTCCAGTTTAGCGTTTATCCAAAAATCATATTGAGCAATGTATGCCGATATCAGTCCGTCCAAAGAGTTGAAATAGCGGTATATCAACATTTTTGAAACTCCTGCCTTTGCGGCAATAGCGTTTATCCCGAGACCTTCAAAGCCTACCTCTTCGACCAACACGTGTACTGCGTTCAATAGATTTTGCTCTGTTGCCTGTCTGTTTTTTATCAATTCATTTCCCATAAGTTTTTATGTTTGTTACTACTTGGTCACAAAGATAAGTTACTTATCGGTAACATCAGCATTAAATAGCAAAAAAAAATAAAAAAATATTTTGATGGGGGAAGAAATTGTGCAACTGGCACATCCATGTCCGATAGTTTGGACTTTTTTTTTGAGCTAAAAAACTCATTCCGTTGGCAACGGATGGCAACGAATCCTAACGGAAGATGGCGAAATTTGGGTAGTGGTAGCTAATTTGCTTGCTGTACGGAAATGAGAATTCCGGAGGATTTTAAATATTAGTTTTGAAATGATCAATATCTTCGTCAAGAATAAGATATCTCTTGCTATCCGCTTCAGTGATGGGTCTAATAGGTTTGCAAGGAACGCCGAAGGCGAGATAGTTGTCGGGAATATCTTTGGTGACAACACTCCCTGCGCCGATGACTACATTATTACCAATATGTACACCTCCTGTGATAACCACGTTGCAGGCTATCCATACGTTATTGCCGATATGAATCTCTTCGGCATATTCGGCCATTGTTGTTTTGCCGTTTTCGTCTATACCCATTCGTTCTCTTGAAATCAGGGGATGTGTGGTAGCCATTAATGAAACATTTGGGCCGAAACAAACATGATCACCGATAAGGATGCGGGCATCGTCCATAACCATAAGGTTGAAATTGGCAAAGAAGTTTTCTCCAATGAAGGTGTGGCAGCCGTAATTAAATTGAATGGGACCTTGAAAATAATAAGTCTTGCCGATGCTCCCTATGAATTCTTTTATGATGGGCAATCGATCGGGTGCATATTCGTCCATTGAATTATAACGTAGGCATGCTGCGTGTGCTTTATGCTTGATATCTCTTAATTCTTTTTTACGGGGATCAAACATTTTTCCTGAGAAAATCTTTTCTTCTTCTGTCATTTCAATCGTATATTTGAAACAAAGATAGTTTGTTTGTTGCAAATATCATTTATTAAAAGAATATTTTCTGTCGTTTTAATAATAGTGTATACGCCAATTTTTATTTGGCGTATACACTTAAAGAAATCATTAAAATGTCTAGCTAAGTCTATGTAGAAGTAATTAATGAAAAAGTAAAATACAGCTTTTGTTTTTATATCTTATTATAAAATAAAGAATACATGAAATACTGCGTGGTAATATTGATATTGTTAGGACAAGTTTGTTTATTACAAAAATTACATGTAAGTTTGTCGTCAAAAATACAAAGAGAATGAAGGTTCTATTGAAGAAAATCATGCCCGATGCGATAGCCATCGTCATATTTGTTCTTATTTCATTGGTGTATTTCTTTCCTGCCGATATTGAGGGAAGAGCGTTGTCACAGCATGATTCGGTAGCTGGCGCAGGTTCCGGTCAGGAGGCTAAGGAGTATTTTGAAAAAACCGGTGAACATACCCGATGGACAAATTCCATTTTCGGAGGAATGCCGACCTATCAGATGTCGCCGAGTTACGGTTCTACCAATTCTTTATCCATTGCCGAACGGGTATATCATTTGTTTCTGCCCGATTATGTGCAGTACATCTTTATTATGTTGTTGGGCTTTTATATCTTGATGCGTGTATACAACTTCCGTGTACCGCTATCGGTATTGGGTGCCGTTATCTGGGCTTTTTCTTCTTATTTCTTTATTATTATAGGTGCAGGCCACATTTGGAAATTTGTCACGTTGGCTTATATCCCGCCCACGATAGCCGGTATGGTACTTATCTTTCGCGGCAGATATGTGCCAGGCGGATTGCTTACGGCCTTCTTTGTGGCGATGCAGATTCGCTCCAACCATGTGCAGATGAGTTATTATTTCTTGTTTGTCATGCTATTTATGTTCATTGCCTATTCGGTGGATGTTCTTCGTCAAAAGGATTGGAAAAGGTGGGGCAAGGCTACATCGATGTTGCTGTTGGCAGGTGTTTTGGGCATTTGCATCAATCTTTCAAATCTCTATCACACATATCAGTATAGTAAGCAGACAATGCGTGGCAAGAGTGAATTGGTGAAAGCTGCTGCTGATGATGTTGCCAATCAGACACATAGCGGACTCAACCGCGATTACATCACTCAGTGGAGTTATGGGATAGGTGAGACTTGGAGTCTGTTGGTACCTAATGTAAAAGGTGGTGCTTCCATTCCGTTATCTTCTAATGAGACCGGAATGGAAAAGGCTGATAATCAATATATGAATATTTATAGTCAGCTCGGACAATATTGGGGTGAACAGCCCGGTACGGCAGGTCCGGTATACGTGGGAGCCTTTGTGGTCTTTCTTTTTATTCTCGGAGCATGTTTGGTCAAGGGGCCGATGAAATGGGCTCTTGTTGCTGCCACGCTGTTGTCTATCCTCTTATCGTGGGGAAAGAATTTTATGGGTTTCACCGATTTCTTTCTCGACTACGTACCGATGTATGATAAGTTTCGAGCCGTATCATCCATTCTCGTTATCGCTGAGTTTACTATTCCCTTATTGGCCATATTGGGCTTGAACGAGATATTAAAGAAACCGGAAATCCTTATCGAACGACGTAAAATAACGTTTACTGCCTTATCTCTTACGGCTGGAGTGAGCCTGATTTTCTATCTGTTTCCTTCGCTCTTTTTCTCTTCTTATGTTTCCGGTATGGAGATGGCTACTTTGCAAAAATATATACCTGCCGATCAACTCGGTGGTTTGCTTGATAACCTTCAGACTATTCGTCGTGCCATCTTTACGGCCGATGCGGGCAGAAGTTTCATCATCATCCTGATTGGTTTTGCCCTGCTTATGGCACTGGCCTACAAGAAGATCAATGCCCGGGTGACGGTAGTTGCTATTACTGTACTTTGTCTTTTTGATATGTGGCAGGTTAACAAGCGTTATTTGAATGACGGGATGTTTGTGGATAAACAACAACGCGCCTCGGCTTTTGTTCCGACGGCTGCTGACAAAGTGATCTCGCAGGATAAAACGCTCGATTATCGGGTGTTGAATTTTGCCTCGGATACTTTTAATGAGAACGAGACAGCCTATTGG
>JALNVG010000045.1 GCA_023227685.1 Bacteroidaceae bacterium | reverse complement strand
GCAACTTGGGATAAAGCAACAATGATGCAAGAAATTATGCACCAGCGTAATGTTGAATTTGCCCGTGAAGGTTTCCATTTCTATGATTTGCGTAGATGGGGTACATTGCAACAGGTTATTAAAAACAGTGGACGCATAGGTAGCAGTAATTATACAACAAAGTTTGAATATTATCCTATACCCGAAGCTGAATTGGATAATAACCCGAACATGACACAAAATGATGCATGGAAAAGTAGTAAATAATTCTTTCTAAAAAAGTTGTGCATAAGACTATTTAGTATTATGCACAACTTTTAAATATAATATTCACTATGGAAGACCGCAGAAACCGATACAATTTAACAACAAAATGAAAATTGAAAAATATTTTTTAATTCTTTTAGCATTACTCTGTACGGGATCAATTTATGCACAGACAATCCCATACCAGCGGATTGATCTATCTGGAAAATGGAATTTTGCCATAGATTCGACAGATGTGGGAGTCAGCCAAAAATGGTATGATTCGGTACTCAAAGACCATATTACATTGCCTGGTTCGATGACTTCGAACAATAAAGGTGATGAAGTCTCGTTGTCTACTCATTGGACCGGTCAGATTGTCGACCAATCTTTTTTCACGTCTCCGAAGTATGCCAAATACAGAGTGGCAAATAATTTTAAAGTACCATTTTGGCTTCAACCAATTAAATATTACGTAGGACCGGCTTGGTATCAGAAAGAAATCACAATACCTGCTTCATGGAACAAAAAGGCTATTCGTTTATTCCTCGAAAGATGCCATTGGGAATCGACATTATGGATTGACAATCAAGAAATAGGAATGAGAAATTCACTGGGGGTACCACATGTGTATGAGTTATTTAAAAAGTTGAAACCAGGCAATCATCGTTTGACTTTACGCATAGATAATAGAATAAAAGATATTGATCCAGGCATAAATTCTCATAGTCTCACCGACCATACACAAGGAAACTGGAATGGGATGATAGGATATTTGTATCTGGAAGCTCGTCCACTGATAGCAATCGATCACACAGCTGTTTATACAGATATAAAGAAAAAGAGTGTCACGGCAAAGGTCTGTCTCATGAATTATACTTCCGGAAAAAACAACTATTCACTGGCCATAAGGGTAGGAAAAGATTCTTCAAAAACAAAGATACATCTAAAACCTGGTATGAATGAAATACAAATAACATTACCCTTGGGTGATCATTTGGAATACTGGAGTGAATTTCATCCGTCGTTATATAATTTAAGACTAACTATCAATAATAAAAAAGGGAAATTAATAGATGAAGATAATGAAACTTTCGGCGTTCGTGAATTAACAGCTATAGGCAGGCAACTTATGCTGAACGGGAAACCATTATTCCTTCGCGGCACATTAAATTGCGCAGCATATCCGTTAACCGGATATCCCCCAACAGATTTAGCTGCATGGCTTCGCTTTTATAAAATATGTCGCGCACACGGGTTGAATCATGTTCGTTTCCATTCATGGTGCCCTCCTGATGCAGCCTTTACAGCTGCCGATAAAATGGGCTTTTATCTGGAAATAGAATGTTCTTCATGGGCAAATATGTCGACTACTCTTGGAGACGGTAAACCCATCGACCAATATATTATGAATGAAAGCAAACGAATGGTTGAGACCTATGGTAACCATCCATCTTTCTGTATGCTGGAATACGGTAATGAGCCAGGTGGAATACACTTTATTCCATATCTTACCAAATTTGTAAATTACTGGAAAACATATGATTCACGCAGATTTTATTCTACGTCCGGCGGTTGGCCTAATATCCCTGAGAGCGATTATCTATGTGATTCCAAACCCCGCATCCAAAGTTGGGGACAAGGATTGAAAAGTATAATTAACGCTGAAGCTCCTCGTACGGACTACGACTGGTCAAATTATATTAATAGTTTTAACCAACCTATGATAAGCCATGAGATCGGTCAATGGTGTGCTTACCCTAATTTTAAGGAGATACCCAAATATAAAGGCGTACTACATGCCTGTAATTTCGAAATTTTTAAGGAAACATTATCCGAACATGGTATGGCAAACTTGGCAGATAGTTTTCTGCTAGCCTCCGGCAAATTACAAACGCTCTGCTACAAAGCTGATATTGAGGCTGCCCTGCGTACAAAAGATTTTGGCGGATTTCAACTGCTGGGTCTGAATGATTTTCCCGGACAGGGCACAGCTCTTGTCGGTGTGCTTGACGCTTTCTGGGATGAGAAAGGATATTCTACCCCCGAAGATTATCGGCATTTCTGCAATTCTACAGTTCCATTGGCCCGAATGAAAAAACTTATCTATACAAATAATGAATATTTCAAAGCTTCTATTGAAGTAGCCCATTATGAGGATACTCCTTTGATGAATTGCACACCCAAATGGAAAATAACCGATAATAATGGACAAGTACTTTATTCCGGCCGATTCTCTACGACAAATATTCCAATAGGAAACTGTACACAACTAGGTCGTTTGAATGTTTTATTAAAAGATATAGTTACCCCTGAACAATTGAATTTATCCGTATCCGTAGGTAGTGCAATAAATGATTGGAACTTTTGGGTTTACCCATACCATAATCCGACACTGAAAGAATCAATTCCTATGATTGATCACCTGGACAGTACAATTTTAAAAAGAGTTAAAATGGGCACAACTGTCTTACTGAGCTTAAAGGAGGGGACATTATCAAATGAAATGGGTGGGAATGTTAAAATCGGCTTTTCAAGCATTTTCTGGAATACTGCCTGGACATCAGGACAACCCCCGCACACATTAGGCATTCTATGTAATCCCCACCACCCCGCCTTAGCAGAATTTCCAACAAATTATTATAGTGATTACCAGTGGTGGGATTCAATGAGCCATTCGGGAGCCATCAATATTGGCAAGTTTACTGCCAAAGTGCAACCACTGGTACGCGTTATCGACGATTGGTTTACAAATCGTCCTTTGGCTTTACTATTT
Organism: Bacteroidaceae bacterium; assembly: GCA_023227685.1. Taxonomy (GTDB): domain Bacteria; phylum Bacteroidota; class Bacteroidia; order Bacteroidales; family Bacteroidaceae; genus JALNVG01. Next base: position 11,281 of record JALNVG010000045.1, on the reverse strand, counting down.
GAGGCAAAAATAGGCAAAGGAAAACTAATAATTTCCGGAATAGATTTCTGGAATAACATGCAAAACCGCCCCGAAGCTCGGCAACTGCTTTACAGTTTGGAGACGTATATGGAAAGCTCATCATTCAATCCGACATGTGTGTTTGAGAAACAAGATATTGCTACTTTATTACAACTGACAACAATGAAATAAATGTTTCTTGAATCTCTAATAAATGAAGAAAGCCGTTTATTAATATCCTTTATGCAAAATGGATATTGATAGATGGCTTTTCACATAATAAACACTTTTCCAACCACGTTCCCTTTATTTTAAGAAACACAATAAAAGAAGTATTATGCTGCAATATACCTACGATCTAAAGATAAAGGATATTTATACGAAAGCCGAAATTAATATTTTAAACCTTAACGTCTATTTATTATAGGTATATATAAAAGAGAAAAGTCTGTAAAACATTAATTTTACAGACTTTTTTCTTTTACTTTGAATCAATTTTTTTTGACTTCCAGCGGTGCGGACGGGATTCGAACCCGTGACCCCATGCGTGACAGGCATGTATTCTAACCAGCTGAACTACCACACCATTTTTCAAAACTAAAATGCTTGCAAATCTCTCTCATTTGCGGTTGCAAAGATACAGCAAATATTTAATCCTCCAAGAAAATGCCGGTATTTTTTTAAAAGAAAAATGCATTTTCTTTTAAACTTCATTTTTATATATCTGAGTATGTACTTTTTGAAGAATTATTATGTACTTTTGTGCTGTAAAAAAATAATATGAGACATGAAAAATACTCCTATTGACAAGAATTTGATTGATGATGTGATTAAAGAATTTCATATTTCCGACTTCTCAAAGGCTACCATTCGTGAAGTAAAAGAGATCGCTTCAAGAGCTGAAGCCGAATCGGGTGTTGAATTTATCAAAATGGAAATGGGTGTGCCCGGATTGCCACCCTCTAAAATCGGTGTGGAGGCTGAAATAAAAGCTTTACGAAATAATATAGCCAGCCTTTATCCCAACATTAACGGACTGTCCGATTTGAAAGAAGAAGCCTCGCGCTTTATCAAGGCATTTATAAATGTTGACCTCAAACCTGAGGGCTGTGTACCCGTAACAGGATCCATGCAGGGAACTTTTGCTTCTTTTCTCACTTGCAGTCAATGTGATGAAAAGAAAGACACCATTCTTTTTATCGATCCGGGATTTCCTGTGCAGAAACAACAACTTGTCGTCATGGGACAAAAATATATTACTTTTGACGTATATGAGTTCCGTGGTGCAAAATTAAAAGACAAACTCGAAAGTTATCTGAAAAACGGAAACATCTCCGCCATCATTTATTCTAACCCCAATAATCCAAGTTGGATCTGCCTGAAAGAAGAAGAACTCCGAACCATCGGCGAACTTGCTACTAAATATGACGTTGTCGTACTCGAAGATCTGGCTTATTTTGCTATGGATTTCCGCAAAGACTTGAGCCAGCCTTTCAAACCTCCTTATCAACCGACAGTTGCTCATTATACGGATTATTATGTGTTACTTATTTCGGGGTCAAAAGCTTTCAGCTATGCCGGCCAAAGAATAGGTGTGAGTTGCATCTCGGATAAACTATATCAACGCTCCTATCCCGGCCTGACCAAACGTTACGGTGGCGGTACATTCGGCACGGTTTTTATTCACCGCATACTTTATGCCTTGTCTTCGGGCACAAGTCATTCGGCACAATATGCTATGGCAGCCATGCTCAAAGCGGCAAATGACGGAAAATATAATTTTTTAAATGAGGTACGTGTATATGGCAAACGCGCCGAGAAACTCAAAAAAATATTTCTTAATCACGGCTTTCATCTGGTTTATGACAAAGATTTGGACGAACCGATAGCAGATGGCTTTTATTTCACTATCGGCTATCCCGGAATGAGCAGCGGAGAACTGGCTAAAGAATTAATGTACTATGGCGTCAGTGCCATTTCACTGGAAACCACCGGAAGCAACCAACAGGGACTTCGGGCCTGCACCTCATTCATACAAGACCATCAGTATACGGAACTTGAAAAAAGGATGAAAATATTTGAAGAAAATCATCCGAGAATTTAAAATACAAACCCGATAAATAAAAAAGTAGAGAAAAATTATTTTTTTTTCTACTTTTTTATTATATTAGGAGCATGAAAACGAATACAGATATATTTAAAATACAAACGAACAACGTTGCACCGGCGCTAGGTAAGATTCTTATTTCAGGACCTTTTCTTTTTGAACCAATATTCAGAAGATCTGTCATTCTTCTTATTGATCATTCGAAAAAGGGAAGTATGGGCATTGTTGTCAACAAGAAATTACCACTATGTCTGAACGATTTTTTCAAAGAATTTGATGTTATAGATAATATACCCTTATACAAAGGCGGGCCGGTCGAAACAAATATGCTTTTCTATATTCACAGGCTTGAATTTATCCCCGATTCGCTATCGTTGAACAACGGACTTTATGTGAACGGCAATTTTGATTATATCAAAAGCTATATTCTTAAAGGTAATCCTGTGAGCGGTTATATTCGTTTCTTTCTCGGATATTGCGGCTGGAGCGATAAACAAATGAGTGATGAGTTGAAAAAAAACACATGGATGGTATCTGAGACAAATGCATACGAGTTACTTGAAGAAAAAGAGAACTTAAACCTTTGGAAACATTCGATGGAAAGTCTGGGTAGCAAATATCGTACATGGGCACGTTTTCCTCTGATTCCTTCGCTTAACTAATCTATCAAGCCCTATCTCCTTCACAAACAATTATTTCTTCAGCGGATTTATATATTGCAAGATATATATATCTCTATAAGCATTACCGGACAAAAACCATTCTTTCATCATCCCGCACTTCTCAAAGCCACAAGAAATAAAAAGTTGAATGCTGGCTGCATTATCCGTCGGGATATGGGCATAAAGTTGTTTAATAGAAAGAAAACGAAAAGCATAGTCGCAAAGTAACTTTAAGGACTCAGTAGCATAACCTTGTTGGCGAAAGACTTTACGTATCGTGATTCCAACTGCTCCATGCGAATAACGCGGCACGAAATCGGTGATATCAATCACTCCGAGAATACATTTATCCTCGTTACGAACAATCATCAGGCGCAATTGCTTATCGGCAAAAAGGTCACTTTGCGTATCTTCGATGAATTGACGAAGAGTATAACGGGAATATGGAACAGTAATGCTGCTGATATCCCACGTAGTAGAATCATTCTCAATCTCATACATCGGTTCGAGATCTTCAAGCTCCACAGCGCGTAACGTGATGTGCTCATTTTTTAAAAAAGACTGTTCCTTTGAATTTGTTTCTTTCATTTCTTTTCCGTATTCTGGTCACTATTCTGATTATCCTTTATATCAAGATGCAACTCAGTCATGACTCTTGATTCTCCCGGGAGGCAAAAAAAAGAAGCTACCAAGGCGATCAACGTACAAAGTCCACCTGTATTGTTCATCGTCAAATAATAGAAAACCAGATTGAGGATAACCGGTAATTCAAGCAATGACAAACGGAGATAATTCCACAATACATACTGCCTAACCGCCGATTCAAGTGGAAGCTTATCAATCTTATGCGTAAGCACCCAACTGAAAATTTTCAACGACATCGGTACGCAAAAAGCCATACATAAAATACCAATAGTATTAGCAATATAGGCTGTACTCGAATTCCCAACCCATATGCCGAGGGGCAAGACGTTTGTCTCACCCAACATCAAAATAAGAAGCGGAATACACCAAAAAGCCACATAACCTATTCTCAGTACTTTGACTATATGTTTAAGCTCTTTTATTTCTTTCATATCTTTTATTTCTTTCATATCTTTTGATTCATCACAATTGAAATAATTTTATTTTTAGATTTTCCCGGAGAATACTGTTCGATTCACAATACTTCGTCCAAGAGTTACTTCATCGGCATATTGCAATTCATCACCTACGGAAATACCACGGGCGATAACACTGAGTTTCACATTCATCTTTTCTAATTTACGATAGATATAAAAATTGGTGGTATCACCTTCCATCGTCGTGCTCAAAGCGAGAATGACTTCCTTAATACCCCCTTCGGCTATGCGCTGCACCAGACTGCCAATTTGTAAATCAGCAGGGCCTACACCATCCATCGGTGAAATGATACCTCCGAGCACATGATACAACCCCTTGAACTGTCGGGTGGCTTCTACTGCCATCACGTCACGAATATTCTCAACCACACAGACTAAAGATGAATCACGACTAGGATTCGAACATATCTGACAGACATCGGTATCGGATATATTATGACAGACCTTGCAATATTTCACTTCATGCTTCAATTTCACGATAGAACCGGCAAAAGCATCTACAGCGGCAGTATCTTGACGTAAAAGATGTAACACTAACCGCATAGCTGTTTTCGGACCTATACCGGGCAGTTTCGCAAATTCGCCTACGGCTTTCTCCAGTAAAAGAGAAGGATATTCCTGATTCATATATAAAACGTAAATTCAATTTTCTAACTCCCGCAAATATACATGTTTTGTTTTTAAATTGTGGTTACTATCCTACAAAAAGAAAAAACGGTATGCTTTATTTTACTAAAAAACGAGAGAAAAGGAATAGAATTAATGGAAAATGTCATACCTTGCAAATATTTTTAAATTACACATAACAAGAAATCACTAATTGTACATATAATTATTATTATAAACGAAATAAAAATCAAACAATGGAAATAAGCAGTGCGGATTATATTATCAGCAATACGGATGTAAAGAAATGCCCAACAGGTAACTTTCCGGAGTATGCATTCATCGGGCGATCAAATGTTGGGAAATCATCATTAATCAATATGCTCACGGGACGCAAATCATTGGCAATGACTTCTTCAACACCAGGCAAGACACTACTTATCAATCATTTTCTTATCAATAAAAACTGGTATATCGTTGACCTTCCGGGTTATGGTTTTGCAAAACGAGGCAAAAAGGCCCAGGAAGATCTCCGTAAAATAATCGAAGATTATATTCTTGAAAGAGAACAAATGAGTAATCTTTTCGTGCTGATCGATTCACGGCTCGAGCCACAAAAAATCGACTTGGATTTTGTTGAGTGGCTTGGCGAAAATACAATTCCATTCACTATTATCTTTACTAAAACAGACAAGCTAAAAGGTAGAGAACTGAAAACAAATACAGAAGCTTTTCTCGATATTCTTCGTGGACAATGGGAAGAACTTCCTCCTTACTTTATTTCATCATCAGAGAAAAAAACGGGACAAAAAGAAATACTGAATTTCATAGAAAACATTAACAAGAAGCTAAAAAATAAAGACAATAAAAATTCATAACAGAGTATAAGCTTTATTTTATTTAAGACTATTTCGCACCGTTTATGTATTTGACTCATATAAAACATATATCTTTGCGCATCATAATCAAAAGAGAAAAAACAATGAAAAAAATTCTTTTATTAATGACTTTATGCATTATGGGTATTAATTTCGGATATGCCCAAAAGAATGCCGAAGTAAAATTCAACCAAACCACACATGATTTCGGAACATTCTCCGAAAACAATCCGATCGTAAGTTGCGAATTTACTTTCACAAATATAGGTAATGCTCCTTTTGTTATTCATCAGGCTGTGGCATCTTGTGGATGCACCGTACCCGAATATACAAAAGAACCCGTAATGCCTGGCAAAACAGGAATTATTAAAGTAACATACAATGGTACTGGAAAATACCCCGGCCACTTTAAAAAGTCAATTACCTTACGCACCAACGCCAAGACTGAAATGTATAGATTATATATTGAAGGAGAGATGACGGCAAAAGATGCGAAATAGATAAAAAATCATTCAATAAAAAAAGGAGAATCATACGATTCTCCTTTTTTTTTATTTACTTTGAATATTATTACGAAAAAACATAAAATTCAAAATATTATCAATGGAACTCGAAAACAATAAACCTGTCTCAATCCCCGAAAATGCTTATCGGGAACTCGCTCCCGGTGAAGTATATAACCCCGTAATGGATCCGTCAAAAATTTACCCGGAGGTTAATTTGTGGTCGGTTTTATGGGGTATAGCTATGGCTGTACTCTTCTCAGCAGCAGCAGCTTATTTAGGGCTGAAAGTAGGTCAGGTATTTGAAGCAGCCATACCTATTGCTATCATTGCCGTAGGTGTATCAGGGGCAGCCAAACGAAAAAATGCTCTCGGAGAGAATGTTATTATACAGTCTATAGGGGCATGCTCGGGAGTAATCGTTGCCGGAGCCATTTTCACTTTACCGGCACTTTACATCCTTCAAGCCAAATATCCGGAGATGTCAGTCACATTCTTGCAAGTCTTCATCAGTTCATTTTTGGGTGGTGTACTCGGCATCCTTTTCCTAATTCCTTTCAGAAAATATTTTGTGAGTGATATGCACGGCAAATTCCCTTTTCCCGAAGCTACTGCCACAAGTCAGGTACTTATCTCCGGAGCAAAAGGGGGATCACAGGCTAAACCTCTACTAATAGCTGGAATCATTGGGGGACTGTACGACTTTATAGTTGCCACATTTGGCTGGTGGAACGAAAATTTCACCACACGTATTTGCGATGCAGGTACTTATTTGGCTGATAAAGCAAAACTCGTTTTTAAAATAAATACCGGTGCAGCTGTTCTGGGATTGGGCTATATTGTTGGTTTGAAATACGCCTTCATCATCTGCATGGGATCGCTCACGGTATGGTGGATTATTATCCCCGGTATGTCAGCCATCTGGGGTGATGTCATTCTGAATGCTTGGAATCCGGATATTCATCTGACTGTAGGAGCAATGAGCCCCGAAGAAATTTTCACCTATTATGCCAAAAGCATTGGTATCGGAGGTATCGCCATGGCAGGCGTTATCGGCATTATTAAGTCTTGGGACATTATCAAAAGCGCTGTCGGACTAGCAGCCAAAGAAATGAGTGGTAAGGATAACTTGAATAAACAAATCATCCGTACGAAACGTGACATTTCGATGAAAATCATTATTATCGGTTCGGTAATTACTTTATTACTTACCCTACTATTCTTCTACTTCGGAGTAATGAATGGAAATCTGTTGCACACGATAGTTGCCATCATACTGGTAGCCATAATCACCTTTTTATTTACAACAGTCGCTGCCAATGCCATTGCTATCGTAGGAACAAATCCTGTATCAGGCATGACACTGATGACTCTGATTATTGCTTCTGTAGTAATGGTGGCCGTGGGGTTGAAAGGAACTTCGGGAATGGTCGCCGCACTGCTAATGGGTGGAGTGGTATGTACTGCTCTTTCAATGGCAGGCGGATTTATCACCGACTTGAAAATCGGTTATTGGTTGGGCAGCACACCGGCTAAGCAGGAAACCTGGAAATTTCTGGGTACATTTGTAGCTGCAGCTACCGTAGGTGGTGTAATTATTCTGTTGAATAAGACATATGGATTTGCCAACGGCGGTCTGGCAGCACCTCAAGCCAATGCCATGGCAGCAGTTATCGAACCGTTGATGAGTGGCATCAATGCTCCTTGGCTACTTTATGGCATCGGAGCCGTGCTGGCTGTCGTACTCACTTTATTTAAAGTTCCGGCACTCGCTTTTGCTTTGGGCATGTTCATTCCGATGGAACTCAACCTCCCACTATTGGTTGGCGGAGCAATAAGCTGGTATGTAACAACCCGCAGCAAAGACAAAGCCGTCAACACACAACGGGGAGAAAAAGGTACCCTGCTAGCTTCCGGATTCATCGCCGGAGGAGCACTGATGGGTGTTGTAAGTGCCGCTATAAGATTCGGAGGCATCAATCTGATCAATGAAAACTGGCTAATAAACCCTTGGTCGGAAATTTTATCACTCGTTGCATATATCTTTTTAATTATCTATTTCATCAAGGCATCTTTAAAAATCAAATAATCATGAAAAAACTATTTTTACTTACTTTCATGTTCTTCACCGTCGCAGCTTATTCGCAAAAGCCGATGGAATTACCGCTATGGCCTAATGGAGCACCTAATAGCAATGGAATTACCACACCTGAAGAAAAAACAGACAATAGCCGTACCGGCAATGTCTCAAAACCGACATTAACAGTCTACCTTGCCGCACATCCCAACGGACTGGCTATCATCATGTGTCCCGGTGGAGGTTACATCCGTCTAGCCATGGGGCACGAGGGGCACGACATGGCTCCTTGGTTCAACACTCAAGGGATTACTTATGCTGTACTGAAATATAGAATGCCTAACGGACATTGTGAAGTGCCTCTGTCGGATGCGGAACAAGCTATACGCATGGTTCGCCAACATGCAAAAGAATGGAAAGTTAATCCTGATAGAATAGGAATTATGGGCGCATCTGCAGGAGGACATTTGGCCTCAACTCTCGCCACACATTACAGCAGCAAAGCTACACGCCCGAACTTTCAGATTTTGCTTTATCCGGTCATCACGATGAATGCAGTAACCACCCACTCCGGATCAAGACATTATCTATTGGGTGATCACCCGACAGATAAAGACGTTAAGTACTATTCCAATGAGTTACAAGTTACTCCGAATACGCCACAAGCTTTCATTGCCCTCTCGTCAGACGATAATGCTGTACCGCCCGTTAATGGTATCAACTATTATCTAGCACTCTTAAAAAATCAAGTACCGGCTACTATGCACATTTATCCTATTGGCGGACATGGTTGGGGATTTAGAGACAATTTCACTTATAAAAGACAATGGACCGGAGAATTGGAAAAATGGCTGAGGGAAGGACTTGTTTTTCCTGATACAACTAAAAAATAAAAAGAGAAAAAGTCCTCTGAAACAAATCAAAGGACTTTTCTTTATATCAATAAAGAAAAAAATCTATTCGTTACAAATTTTTTTTCTTTCTTGTAGAAGCTTTCTTTTTAGACTTTTCAACAGCTACAGGTTCCGGAGCAATACCGGCCAATTCAGGATCTATCATAATACGACCGCAATACTCGCAAACAATGATTTTTTTACGAGTGCGAATATCCAATTGTCTCTGAGGTGGAATCTTATTGAAACAGCCACCACAAGCATCGCGCTGAACATATACGATACCTAATCCATTATGAGAATTTTTACGGATACGTTTAAAAGATAGAAGTAAACGCGGTTCGATTTTGGCCTCCAAATCTTTAACTTTCTCACGAATTTTATCCTCTTCCTGCCTTGTTTCGGCAACAATACTATCCAACTCATTCTTCTTACTTTCCAGATCTGCAGCACGCCCGTCAACAATCTTTTGATTCTTCTCAATTTCTTCTTGCTTGCCTTGCATCTCTTCAGTGGACTCTTTGATCTTCTTTTCGTTAAGTTCAAGTTCAAGAGATTTGTACTCAATTTCCTTAGTCAGAAAATCAAACTCACGATTGTTACTTACATCACCCTGCTGCTGCTTATAGCTATCAACTTGCGATTTCGATTTTTCATTTTCCGACTTTTTGCCGGTAATCTGAACCCTCAGCTCTTCAACTTCAGCTTTGAATTTACTTATACGGGTGTTCAATCCCGCTACCTCATCTTCAAGATCCTGCACTTCAAGAGGAAGTTCACCTCTAAGCGTCTTGATTTCATCAATTCGCGACAACATTGTCTGTAACTGATACAAAGCTTTCAACTTCTGTTCAATAGTCAGTTCTTTCGGACTTTTCTTTGTTTCTCTTACCATATTACTTAGATATAATTTATTGGATTTGTATTTATTTTCGTAAGTTCTATTTTTAATTGAGGGAACCATGCACTTAACTTTGAATAGAGAAGCTCCTTGGTAAACTGCTCGCTCTCATAATGACCGATCTCAGATAATAAAATATCATTCTCATAACCAAAGAATTCATGGTACTTAATTTCACCGGTGACAAAGACATCCGCCTTTGCCAAAATCGCCTTTGGTATAAGAAATGCACCAGCTCCTCCACATAATGCAACTTTTTTGATCATCCGACCCGAAAATCTATTGTGCCTCACGCAAGCTACATTAAAAATATCTTTGATTCGATATAAGAAATCCTCTTCGGACTCCGGAACGTCTAATTCACCGACAACTCCCGAACCTGCCTGACTCCAACCATTTTTTAAAGGATATAAATCATAGGCCGGTTCCTCGTACGGATGAACAGACTTCATTGCATCAATCACTGCTTGCTGCTTATAAGCCGGAATAATTGTTTCAATCCGTACTTCATGTTCATGATGTAACTCGCCGATTGTTCCACAAAAGGGATGTGTGCCATCTTGAGCACGAAAAGTTCCGTCTCCCTCAATGTTATATGAACAAGCATCATAATTACCTATGCATCCGCAACCTGCAACAAACAAAGCATTACGCACAATGTCCGCATGGCTCGCAGGAACAAAAGTAACAAATTTCAATAATGAATCACCCAATGGTTCAAGCACACGCACTGCTTTTAAGCCGATTTTCGTGGCCATCATAAAACTCACACCTTGCGGAGCATTATCTAAATTGGTATGGGAGGCATATAACACGATATCATGTCTGATGGCTTTCATCAGACAACGCTCTACCATATTACTACCGGTAACGGATTTTATCCCTTTAAATAATAAAGGATGATGTGATATAATCAGATTGCAACCATGAGCAACAGCTTCGTCGATTATCTCTTCGGTTACGTCAAGACACAACAAAGCCCCTGTGGCTTCCGCTTCTGTCAATCCTACTTGCAAACCGGCATTATCATATCCATCTTGCAAAGGCAGAGGCGCGAATTGTTCAAGGGCGCTCAAAATCTTACTAATTTTCATTTCTATATAAAGAGATTGCAAAGGTAATAAATAAAAATATATAAAAGATATTAGAATCTTGTTTTTATTCTTTTTTGTCATATAAAAAAAATAAAAAACTAAAATTAGCAACCAAAAATATTCAGTTTAAAAAAAAATTTATACTTTTACAAAAGCTTTCAACCACAAATATGAAATAATATTTGTGGTTTTATGTATTATTCTAATCAATTTTTTATATGAATAAATTTATTTCATTAGCCTCGTTATTTGTTTGTCTTACAACAACTTCGATCTTTGCTCAAAAAAGAGCCTTTACAATTGCTGATTTATACAAAATCCATAGCGTTGTAAGTCCGGTCATCTCTCCAAACGGCGACCGTATTGCTTTTGTGGAAAGCAGTTACGACCTGCCCAACGGAAAGTCACATGCCAAGATATGCGTAATGAATGCCGATGG
>JALNVG010000044.1 GCA_023227685.1 Bacteroidaceae bacterium | reverse complement strand
CATTTCGGAGGTTATGTTATATGTAGTGGAAAAGAGTTTCTTCTTCCAACTGCATTTAAAACGAAGATCATTTCGCACATAATTAAGATAAGTTACACCACCCTGATTTTTATATGTAATCAGGTAAGCAAGCTTTAACGGTTTGAAACGGAGCCTTACCGGTTTCTTTTTCAGAATAAGCTTAGTAACCTTCTCTTTATCATTCATATCCAAATATATCACAGCACGGGTAAACGACAGACGATCTTTATCGATATAGAGCGTTCCGGTATACGGAATGGGCGAATTTATATGCGGACGAAAACTAATAACATATTGCAGGGCTTTATCCTGATAAACAGAACTTTCCATTTGAAAATCATAAAATAAAAGATCATTCTTGTCAAACAAGAAATCAGAATTCTTCGCCACATCCAGATAAACAGCCATCACAGGGCCGCCCATTAATTTCACGGTCAATGTATCACCGCGTTTTTCACTCAAAAGCCGACGACCTTTTAATATCCGTACACGATCTTTATAAACCGATCCTTTATAAGGTGTCTTATAAATATCCGCCACAGCTTCGGAGATATTAATATAATGACGTCCCTTTTGTGTCATCTCCCTATAAAATCCGGTGAGCAAACAATTTTGACCACTATAATTCATTGGGATTTTTCTGATAGCCGCTTCAACTATCAAACGTGGATCCTCCGGCATAACAACTACCTCATGCAGCATATTAGCAGAAGGACTCATCTGGATTTTCAAGTTCGAAAGGTGATTGCCTTTTAACTGAAAGTTATTATTAAAATAACCGATATGAGAAAATTCTACTGATTTGGCACGAGCTCCATCTTTTATTTTAAGAATGAACTCACCATCAGCATTAGTCACTGTTCCGATATTAGAACCGGGGACAGAAATATTGACATTTTCCAAAGAATTTCTGTTCTGTTTGTCTTTTACCACACCACTTATCGTGATATAGTCCACAGAACTTTCTTGAGCCAGCACCGGAGTAAATCCGAAAAAAACGGATAATAACAGCAACCAACGCATTGATTGCACCATTCGTGTTTTCATACTCTTTTGTATTTAGCGTTAATACACAAATATACAAAAGATTTATAACAAAATGCAATATTCTTGTTTTTTTTTTACAAATTATAAAGCTTTCCAGAATTTTTCAAGATCCTTATAAGTTCCGTAACAAACTAACTCATCACCTTCCTGCATCTTTTCCTTTTGGGGCAACTCATTTTTAATACTATTTTCATTTATGGCAATGCCCAGACTATTAATCACTTTTTCAGCGCGGGTTAGTCCAATGAGTTTGAGATGAAAATGTTCATCCAACTTCAATTCATCCACAAAATAACCGACAAATTTTTTAGGCACTCTAAACTTTACCACATAATACTGAGCATCGACCTTGAAAGAATCCATCTGTGTACCGAAATCCAATTGCTGAACCATTTTTTGTGCAGCATCAACTTCCGGAGTCAAAATACGTTCCAGATTAAAAGCTTCGAGCACAGCTTGATGCACACTATCTATTGCACGGGCATAAATATGTTCGACATTCATCTGCTTCAACAATGCCACTACACGCACCGATGCGCCAAAGTTTTCGCCAATAGCCACAATCACAATATCCACTGTTTTCAGCGGAAGTACCGATAATGACATTTTATCTGTAGCATCAATCACAAAAGCCGTAGCAATCCTGTCTTTAACCACATCCACACGGCTCTCATTAATGTCAGCACCAACCACTTCATGCCCCAAAGCTGATAAATCCTTGGCTAATACCAGCCCGTAGTTTCCTAAACCAATAATAATAAATTTCATGACATTCTAATTTATGATAATACTATCGCTTGGAAAATTATATTTCGTATTCTTCTTTTGTTTCACTATGCCCAGCATCAACGTGATCATCCCTACCCTGCCGACAAACATCAACAAAGTAATGAGCAACTTACTCTTATCGCATAAAGCCGGCGTTAAATTCAAAGAGGCCCCTACGGTACTCAAAGCCGAGACACATTCAAAAGTTAAAGCCTTGAGTGATACGTTGGGTTGCAATATTGATAAAATGAAAATAGCAGGAAACAACACACATAACGACATCGCCACGGTTGCGTTAGAACGACGAATGGAGTCGTTGGATATACGACGGCCAAAAATCTCTACCCGGTTCGTCCCTCGAAGAACTGCATAAAGATTCAAAATGACTGCGGCAAATGCATTCACTTTCACACCACCCGCAGTAGATTGTGCTCCACCACCTATCCACATCAACATGATATAAAGAAGAATAGACTGCACACTTAATGCACTCAGGTCGATACTATTGAATCCGGCGGTTCGAGGACAAACAGCATTAAAAAAAGCATGCGTCAATTTATCAACTACCGGCATTCCCGCAAAAGAACGATTCCACTCAAAGACTGCAAATCCTACCGTTCCGATAAAAAGCAACAGGAAAGTCATAATCAACACTATCTTAGTATTCAAATTATAAAGATGATGGTATCTGTGCATGTCGTGATGTCCACGGAGAAATGCCCAAAAACGCTGCAAATAATAAGCTACTATCCCCTTAAAATTCATCAATATAGGGAAACCTATTCCTCCAAGAATTATCAAAATAGACATTGTGAGATAAAAAGCATTATGTCCCTTCATCAATATCGGATTACTTAGATTTCCAGATAAAGTAGAAAAACCGGCATTACAGAAGGCTGATATGCTGTGGAAAACAGAAAAGCCCAATTCGCTCTGAAGATTCATTCCGAGTGTTCCATGAATGTTCAACCAGATAAAGACCATTCCGCCGAATTCAATAATTAATGAAAAGCCAAGTATATATAATAATGTGGAGAGTAGTGAATTTAAAGAATTGGAACTCACCATATCACGCATTACAAGCTGATTGTATATTGAGGTATTACCCATAAAAAACAGGGCGAAAAAACTGGTAAAGGTCATCACCCCCAAACCTCCAACTTGAATAAGCAAAAGGATAACAGATAAACCGATCGGCGTAAAGGTGGTTGATATGTCAACCGGAACAAGTCCGGTAACACAAACTGCACTGGTGGCCGTGAACAGAGAGTCCACCCACGAAAGACCATTCACCGTACAGCGAGGAAGCATCAACAAACCGGTCCCTATCAATATGATGCAAAGAAAACTGATAGCAAGTATCAAAGACGGATTGGTTCTGCGCCCTAACAAACGGACGATTCCGTTTGACAAATTAAGAAAAGAAAAAATGAGTAAAAGCGTGAGGTGATAGAACTTGCCCTGCAAAAATAGCCAGAAAGACAACACAGCTCCGCTTTGCTCCGGACGGTGAAAGATGACAGGTATAAGTGTAAAACACAAAAGGAAATTGAGTATCCACGTCAATCTCCGGTATTTTTTTTTGGTATCTCCATATTCAAGCACAATATGAAGAAACATATCTATAAGGAAAATAATCCAGACTATTTTATAAATGACATGCAATTTGGCAACATCATTAAAAGATAAGACAAAACCATGCTCATAAATCACTCCGACTATCAACAAGATGGAAGATAAATAGACTATAGCCTCTATCAAACCTAAAAAGATTCGAACATACGGCTTTAGCAGCTTATTGTAATATAAGAAGAACTCATTATATAGCTTCATTATTTATTATTCAATAAGGTTTGAAACTACAAACATAATCAATATTTATCAAAGATACCACTTTATCAGATGCTTTCTTTTCTAATAAAAGAAAAGGATAAAGGAAAGACCGCCGTAACTTCACATTACAGCGGTCTTTTATAAAATCTATCCTATTTTCTTTATGCAGAAAGCTTATTTCACTTCCTCAAAATCGGCATCCTGAACATTTTCATCATGCTTATCACTCTTTGAACCGGCATCACCAGCTTGACCGGCATTGTTGTTAGCCTGTCCTGCATCAGGACCGGCTTGTTGAGCACCTTGTGCACCTGTCTTTGCATACATTTCTGCACTGGCAGCCTGGAAAGCCGTATTCAATTCAGCCATAGCTTTGTCAATTGCAGCAAGATCCTGCGACTTATGTGCATCTTTCAGACCCTGCAAAGCTGCTTCTATAGGAGCTTTCTTATCAGCAGGCAATTTATCACCAAGTTCTTTCAACTGACTCTCTGTTGTGAAAATCATACTATCTGCCTGATTCAGCTTGTCTACTTTTTCACGTTCTTTCTTATCTGCTTCAGCATTTGCATCAGCCTCAGCTTTCATACGATCTATTTCATCTTTGCTCAAACCACTGGATGCTTCGATACGAATAGCTTGTTCCTTACCGGTAGCTTTATCCTTAGCCGATACATTTAATATACCATTGGCATCAATATCGAAGGTAACCTCTATTTGAGGAATACCACGACGTGCAGGAGCAAGGCCTGTCAAGTTGAACTGACCGATAGATTTGTTTTGAGTAGCCATCGGACGCTCACCTTGAAGCACATGAATGGTAACTTCGGTCTGATTATCGGCAGCAGTAGAAAATACTTCACTCTTCTTGCAAGGAATAGTCGTATTGGAATCGATCAATTTTGTCATGACTCCACCCATGGTTTCAATACCCATAGACAACGGAGTAACATCTAGCAAAACCACACCTTTAATCTCATCTGTCAAAACGGCACCTTGTACAGCAGCACCCACTGCTACAACTTCATCCGGATTCACACCCTTTGAAGGCACTTTACCAAAGAAATTCTGAACAAGTGTTTGAACAGCAGGAATACGTGAAGAACCGCCAACCAAGATAACTTCGTCAATATCCGAGTTTGTCAGATGAGCATCTTTCATGGCTTTCTGACAGGGTTCCAAACATGCCTGAATTAAGTCGTGAGCCAAGGATTCAAATTTAGCTCGAGTCAAAGTCTTAACCAAATGTTTTGGCACACCGTTTACCGGCATAATATACGGCAAATTGATTTCTGTAGTTGTTGAAGAAGAAAGTTCAATTTTAGCCTTCTCTGCAGCCTCTTTCAAGCGTTGCATAGCCATCGGATCCGTTTTTAAATCGGCACCTTCGTCTTTCTTAAACTCATCAGCCAACCAATTGATAACTACCTGGTCAAAATCATCACCACCAAGATGTGTATTACCATTGGTAGAAAGAACTTCAAACACACCATCACCAAAATCAAGAATAGAGATATCAAATGTACCACCTCCGAGATCGAAAACAGCAACTTTCATCTCTTTTTGAGATTTATCCAAGCCATAAGCCAAAGCGGCAGCAGTAGGTTCGTTCACAATACGCTTTACTGTCAAACCGGCTATTTGTCCGGCCTCTTTAGTAGCCTGACGTTGAGAGTCGGAGAAGTAAGCAGGAACAGTGATAACCGCTTCCGTCACTTCTTGTCCCAAATAATCTTCTGCGGTTTTCTTCATCTTCTGAAGAATCATGGCAGATATTTCCTGAGGTGAATAAAGACGACCGTCAATATCGACACGTGGGGTATTATTCTCCCCCTTGATTACTTTGAAAGGCACACGAGCTACTTCTTTTTGAACCTGCTCCCAATTTTCTCCCATAAAACGTTTGATAGAATATACCGTACGTGCGGGATTAGTGATCGACTGACGTCTTGCAGGATCACCGATCTTACGTTCACCGCCTTCTACAAATGCTACGACGGAAGGAGTGGTACGTTTTCCTTCGCTATTCGCAATTACCACAGGCTCATTGCCTTCATATACTGCAACACAAGAATTCGTTGTTCCTAAATCGATTCCAATAATTTTTCCCATAATGTTTCTATTTATACTTGTTATTATTCAATTGTTTAAACTTAATATATAATCTCTTTATTTCGGACGCTATTCGCAATCCAAATTCGTAAAAAACAAACCTTGTGCCAAAAAGAGTTTTACCTGAAGTATGACATTCTTTCTGACAAAAAGGCAGAGACCACAGCTCTGAAAAATCTATTTTCGCAGGCAATAGTAGATAAAAGTTATTATCTTTGCATGCACATTTTCAAGATATAATGAATAAGTATGAAACAAATCATCTTTCTATCCATCATTTTGATTTTTTCTTCTTGTGCCGGCAAAAAGAAACAAACAGAGAAAACAATACAAGGGAAAATAGTAACCATATCCGATGCCAAGGGCTTCAGCATTGAACATACCCGCAACTATGCCATCGTAACGGTAAATAATCCTTGGAAAACAGGAAGCATCTACGATAGATATTATTTGGTAAAAAACGATACCGTTGCCACTCCGACTGACGGACAGAAAGTGTTGATTCCTTTAAAAAGTCTGATGGTAAACTCTGCCACCCACCTTGGATTTCTCAAACTTCTGGGAGAGCTGGACAAAGTAACCGGTGTAAGTAACCCTTACTATATATATGACAGCAACATTCTCAAGAGAGTAAAAGAAGGCAAAATCAAAACCTTAGGTGACTCGTTCAACCTGGATATTGAAAACCTGCTCCTGCTTCATCCACAGGCCGTAATGACCACAGCTTATAATGCCGAAGACGAAAACAGCAAACGGATGAAAAAGACCGGTCTTACTCTTCTTTATGATATAGAATGGCAAGAACCTACATTGTTGGGGCGTGCCGAATGGATAAAATTCATAGCAGCTTTCTTTGATAAAGAAAACCTGGCTAATACTATTTATGCCCAAATAAGAAAGAAATACGAGGATCTCAAAAAGCTGAGCCTATCTGTAAAAAAGAGACCAACCGTATTTTCCGGTCAGGACTATCGTGGTACCTGGCATATGGCCGGCGGAAAAAGTTATACAGCACAACTCTTCAAAGATGCAGGTGCCAACTATTATTATGCCAATGATTCTACAGCGACTAGCATTCCCGGTACGATAGAAGAAGCACTTGTTCTCTTTAACCAAACAGATATTTGGATTGGCGTTGAAGCCAATTCCCTTAAAGAATTGGGTAAAGCCAATGATAAATACAAATATTTCAAAGCCTATAAGAACAAAGAAGTATTCAATACCAATAAACGGAAAAATAATTCCGGCGGCAATGATTATTGGGAAACCGGCGTAGCCAGACCGGATCTACTACTCAGCGACATGATAAAGATTTGTCATCCTGACCTACTGCCCGATTATACTTTAACATTTTATGAGCAATTGAAATAATGAACTACGACAAGAAGTTTATACTTTTGATACTTGCACTAGTCTGCACCTTTACCGCCGATTTAGCCATCGGTAGTGTAAACTTACCTGTCAAAGAAGTATGGTTGGCACTGACAGGCAACAGCCACAATATCATTTATACAGAAATCATATTGAACCACAGACTACCCAAAGCCATCACCGCCATACTCGCAGGCACTTCGCTTTCGATTGCCGGCGTACTAATGCAAACCTTATTTCGCAACCCTTTGGCCGGTCCCGATGTGCTCGGCGTAACTTCCGGCGCAAGCCTAGGAGTAGCTATTCTTACCTTGGGAACCTCCGTCCTCCCCATATGGGCTGTTTCTGGCTATGGACAGGTCACTGCAGCCATCATAGGTGCTACAGGCATACTTTTTCTTGTCATTATCGCCTCTTTTAAAATCAAACAAAACGTATCCTTATTAATAATTGGTATGATGTTCGGTTATTTTGCCGGTGCTATAGTTAGTATTCTGCAAAACATCAGCAATCCCGATACACTCAAACTGTTCATTACCTGGACCTTTGGCAGTCTCTCTGCCGTAGGGTGGCAAGAAATGGGTATAATGATACCGATTGTCCTTATCGGCACTACTATTGCGCTCCTTCTTCAAAAGCCATTGAATATTTTGCTGCTAGGCAACAACTATGCCAGTGGCCTTGGAATATCCGTCAAGAGGCTACGGATGTGGATAATTCTTGCTACGGCATTGCTTGCCGGCACCTCCACAGCCTTTACCGGCCCCATCTCATTTATCGGCATCACTATGCCACATCTGGCCAGAGGATTGTTCCACACTCCCAATCACCGCATCATCATTCCGGCATCTATCCTCTGTGGATCCGTAACTTTGTTGATTTGTGATATTATTTCACAAATGCCGGGAATTCAAGGAACCTTACCTATTAATGCAGTAACCGCACTTTTCGGGGCCCCTGTCATCATCTGGATTATCATTCACAATAAAAGATAAAAAGAAATGACACATCTAAGAAAAAAAATTCATATCTTTGCCGTATAATTCTCTTAGTATGTAATGATTTTAATTTAACAAAATGAGAACATATACGCTTTTATTCTTTTTATTATTTGGCTTGATATCCCGAATATCAGCCCAACGTAGTTATTTTGTCACCACACCCGATTCTCAACATATAGGCAAAAGTCAAGAGGAAACATTTTTAAACACATATTTTCCATTAGTTTTGTTATGTCAATGGAAACCGGGAATGAGATTCATCTATTTGCCATCGTATGCCGACCGCTACATTTCCACTTTTCGTTCTTATGATACAGATCAGGAAGCGGATAATGGTCCACTCATCTTCAAAACTTTTGAATTTCTGGGAACAGAAGAAAGATCTTTCAATATAACCGACGGAATCACTTACTCCACTCGTTTTATTTTCAGCTGTGAAGGTAAGAAATATTATTATGAAAATAACGACGGTCGATTAGATGAGATATGTATCAAAAATCCACGAGCCACCATCAGAGGCTTGGTTTATCTTAGAGACGTCGATACGGCTAGAAAATTATTGCTAGGCAAAACTATTTTCATACAAGGTATGATGGCAAGAGTTGATGACAAATATAACTTTTCCGGTTATAAAGTTGTTCCTATTCCTGAAAACTTAAAAGCAACCATTACTGCTATCGGAGTCGGAAGTCAGGAATATCCGGTCAAAATAATCTTTAAAGACGAAAAAGGACATTATTATTATAAAGAAGTAGCCATGTCGAAAACAAATTCGGGGATGGATATGGTGAATTTCCAATCAGATAAAAAAGATAATTATTTCTTGAACGCTTTCAATTTTACCGACAAGAATCCTACAGGCGAAGAAGCTGCTAAAAGAATGTATCTCGGCATGCAGGTTTATCCTAAAATCAATATGGATTTAGTACAGAACTCTTACATCGAAGGTAAGAAATCCATCATGCACATACATATTTTCCGGTACACCCCGTTTACGATTACGGATATTAAAGTAAAAACGCCAAGTACGCTGGCCCAATTGACCTTGAAAGATAAAGAAGGGAACTTGTATCTTGTAAACGCTGACTTAAAATATGATGTTATCATAAAGAACGATAATTATATCAGAGACATGTTTGCCTTTGGCGATATCCGCAAAGAATATCCGTACATTTCCGAAGAAGAATGGGAACTTATTGCACAAGGAGATGTCAAGATCGGCATGACAACCGACGAATGTAAGTTAGCCAAAGGTTCTCCCGTACAAATCCGTCTCAAACCGAACTCTCATACTGAAACATGGTACTACGGACCAATTACTTTGGAATTCCAGAATAGCCGTTTGAGCCGCATTCGTTAAGGGGATCGTTTTTGTTATAAAATAGTTGATAGATATATAGGTATATGAAAATATTCCCGTATATTTGCTCAATCATTAACTAATAAACGAACAATATTATGGGTAGAGTTCTTATAATAGGTGCCGGTGGTGTCGGCACCGTCGTTGCATTCAAGGTAGCTCAAAATGCCGATGTATTTACCGATATCATGATAGCCAGCCGCACAAAAGAAAAATGCGACAAAGTAGTAAAGGCCATTGGAAATGATAAAATAAAAACAGCTAAAGTTGATGCCGACAATGTTGACGAACTGGTAAAGCTATTTAACAGCTTCAAACCGGACATCGTTATCAATGTGGCTCTTCCTTATCAGGATTTAACCATCATGGATGCCTGCCTGAAAAGCGGAGTTAATTATCTGGATACGGCCAATTATGAACCAAGAGATAAAGCACACTTCGAATATAGTTGGCAATGGGCCTATCAAGACCGTTTCAAAGAAGCCGGATTAACAGCTATCCTGGGCTGCGGATTCGATCCCGGAGTGAGTGGTATATACACAGCCTATGCAGCCAAACATCACTTTGACAAGATTACACATCTTGACATCGTTGATTGCAATGCAGGCAACCATCACAAAGCTTTTGCCACTAACTTTAACCCCGAAATCAATATTCGCGAGATTACCCAAAACGGTCGTTACTACGAAAAAGGGGAATGGATAACCACCAAACCACTGGAAATTCATAAGGATCTGACCTATCCGAATATAGGACAGCGCGATTCTTATCTAATGTTCCATGAAGAATTGGAATCGCTCGTCAAACATTATCCGTCTATAGAACGGGCTCGTTTTTGGATGACATTCGGTCAGGAATATCTAACACATCTCCGCGTCATTCAAGATATAGGCATGGCACGCATAGACGAAGTAGAATATAAAGGTATCAAGATCGTACCTCTTCAATTCTTAAAAGCCGTATTGCCTAATCCGCAAGAACTCGGTAAAAATTATGAAGGTGAAACTTCTATAGGTTGTCGCATCAAGGGTTTCAAGGGAGGAAAAGAACATACTTATTATATATATAACAACTGCCACCATCATACAGCATATCTGGAAACAGGCATGCAAGGTGTAAGCTATACCACAGGAGTCCCGGCCATGATCGGTGCTCTGATGTTTCTCAAAGGCGAATGGAAACGACCGGGAGTAAATAATGTAGAAGAATTCAATCCCGATCCGTTTATGGAACAGCTCAACAAGCAGGGATTACCTTGGCACGAAATATTCGATCAAGATTTGGAACTCTGAGATAAAAGCACGAATCTTTGAATAGATAAACCTTTCTAACAAATAATCACAAGAAATAAAATATGGCAAAAAAAGACGAATTAAGTTTTGACACAGAAAACGGAAAAATGGAATCAAGTGAGAAATTAAAGGCCTTACAGGCAGCCATTGACAAGATAGATAAAAACTTCGGTAGAGGTTCTATCATGAAAATGGGAGATGAGAGTGTAGAACAGGTAGAAGTAATTCCCACCGGATCCATAGGGCTGAATGTAGCACTTGGTGTCGGCGGCTATCCTCGGGGAAGAATCATAGAGATCTATGGCCCTGAATCTTCAGGAAAAACCACCTTGGCTATTCATGCCATAGCTGAAGCACAAAAGCAGGGTGGTATAGCTGCTTTCATTGATGCTGAACATGCTTTCGACAGATTTTATGCGTCAAATTTGGGTGTAGACGTAGATAACCTATATATCTCACAACCGGATAATGGAGAGCAGGCTTTGGAAATTACAGAACAGCTCATCCGCTCTTCTGCAATAGATATTATAGTTATCGACTCCGTAGCCGCATTAACGCCTAAAGCCGAAATCGAAGGCGAAATGGGTGATAATAAAATGGGACTTCAAGCCCGTCTTATGTCTCAGGCCCTACGTAAATTGACATCGGCTGTAAGCAAAACCCGTACTACATGTATCTTTATCAATCAGTTGCGTGAAAAAATCGGCGTAATGTTCGGTAATCCGGAAACGACTACCGGCGGTAACGCATTGAAATTTTACGCATCTATTCGTCTTGATATTCGCGGCGGACAACAGATAAAGAACGGAGATGAAGTTATTGGCAAACAAACCCGCGTCAAAGTGGTAAAGAATAAAGTTGCCCCTCCATTTCGAAAAGCTGAATTTGATGTCATGTTTGGCGAAGGCATCTCTCGCTCAGGAGAAATTATTGATATAGGCTCTGACTTGGATATCATCAAAAAGAGCGGCTCATGGTACAGTTATAATGACACAAAATTGGGACAAGGTCGCGATGCTGCCAAACAATGCATCAAGGATAATCCTGAATTGGCCGAAGAACTGGAAAAATTAATTCAAGAAGCCTTAAAACACTAAAAGTAAGAGAACAAACTTCTACTTTCATATACTAAAAGTACAAACGGACAAGAAAATAATGTGAATTTTACATTATCTTTCTTGTCCGCTTTTTTATTCACAACACAAAAAAACTTTGAAACTTCTTACTGAAATTATTCTTTATTTTATTCTATTCATGTGCGTTTCCGTTAATATATCTCGTTTCTAACCAATTATACCATTCCACCCGATTTACTAAAGCAGCATTATTGAATCATACAACTCATTAAATTACATGTAGATATAAAATTTAGCTATTACAAAATCCGTACAGCTGCTTGTATATGATACTTAAATATTTTATATTTGTCATAAGTTATTTCCCGATTAGTTAACACGAAAAAACATATTAATTTATAAAAAGCATGATAAAAAAACTAACAACAATGATTAAGACAATAATTTGTTGTCTTGTGTTATTCACTTTTTGCGGGATCGCAAAAGCCGAAAGTATTAAATCCCCCAATGGTCTGTTGACGCTTAATGTCACGCTCAATAAAGAAGGGACGCCGATGTATGAACTTTCTTACAAGGGCAAAGAAGTGATTAAACCATCTAAACTTGGTCTGGAGATTATAGATGACACACAAGGTTTGATGAGCGGATTCACATTGACCAAAGCAGAGACTTCTACCTTTGATGAAACTTGGACACCCGTCTGGGGCGAAGTAAAATCCATTCGTAATCATTATAATGAGCTGGCTGTTACATTAACACAAAAGGCAAAAGATCGCTATATAATTCTCCGGTTCCGCCTCTTCAACGACGGATTGGGATTCCGCTACGAATTTCCCAGCCAGAAGAATCTGATTTATTTCGTTATAAAAGAAGAGCATACACAGTTTGCCATGACCGGTGACCACACCGCTTTTTGGATTCCCGGTGATTATGATACACAAGAATACAATTACACAGAATCCAAACTATCAGAAATACGTGGCTTATTAAAGCAAGCTATCGATCACAATGCATCCCAATATGTGTTTTCGCCTACCGGCGTTCAAACAGCCCTGCAAATGAAAACAGCCGATGGTTTATATATCAATATTCATGAGGCTGCCTTGGTTAACTATTCATGTATGAATCTAAATCTGAATGATAAGGATCTTATTTTCGAATCTTGGTTAACACCCGATGCGGATGGCACAAAAGGTCACATGCAAACGCCTTGCAAGTCACCTTGGCGTACAGTTATTGTTAGCGATGATGCTCGCGATATTTTAGCATCCAAAATCACATTGAACTTGAATGACCCGTGTGCATATAAAGATGTTTCTTGGATAAAACCTGTAAAATATATGGGAGTATGGTGGGAGATGATAACAGGAAAGAGTTCTTGGGCTTATACCGATGATGTATATTCTGTAAAGTTGGGGCAAACCGATTATTCAAAGACTAAGCCAAGTGGTCGCCATGGAGCCAATAATGAAAATGTGAAACGTTATCTGGATTTTGCAGGAGCCAATGGCTTCAACCAGCTATTGGTTGAAGGTTGGAATGAAGGATGGGAAGATTGGTTCGGTCATGAAAAAGATTATGTATTTGATTTCGTTACCCCCTACCCCGATTTCAATGTCAAAAAGCTTCAAGCCTATGCCAAAAGTAAAGGCATGCGCTTAATGATGCATCACGAGACTTCTGCCTCCGTGCGCAATTATGAACGTCATATGGACAAAGCTTATCAATTTATGGTTGATAATGGTTATAATGCCGTAAAAAGTGGCTATGTCGGAAATATCCTTCCTTATAATGAACATCACTACAGCCAATGGATGATTAATCATTATTTGTATGCCATTAGGGAAGCTGCTAAATATAAAATCTGTGTCAATGCCCACGAAGCTGTTCGTCCAACGGGACTTTGCCGCACATATCCTAATATGATTGGTAATGAATCAGCGCGTGGCACTGAATATGAATCATGGCAACCGGGCAACAAACCTTTTCATACCACCATTCTTCCATTCACTCGTTTGATAGGAGGCCCGATGGATTATACTCCGGGAATATTTGATATCAAATTGAGCTTTTTGAAAAGCAAGAATCATGGCGTGGTCCATACAACATTGGCAAAACAATTAGCCCTTTATGTTACGATGTACAGTCCATTACAGATGGCCGCCGATCTTCCTGAAAATTATGAGAAGCATATGGATGCTTTTCAATTCATCAAAAATGTAGCCGTTGACTGGGATGACAGTAAATATATCGAAGCTGAGCCGGGGCGTTATATCACCGTAGCACGTAAAGCTAAAGGTACAAGCAACTGGTTTGTAGGAGGAATTACCGGCGACAAGGCACGTACTTCAAATTTCACACTTGGTTTTCTTGATTCGGATAAAAAATATGTAGCTACACTTTATGAAGATGGTAAAGATGCCGATTATGAAACAAATCCGACCTCTTATCAAATAAGAAAAGGTATTGTAACTTG
>JALNVG010000043.1 GCA_023227685.1 Bacteroidaceae bacterium | reverse complement strand
CAATATTCCGATATGGTGGACAACATGGATAACTTCATGGCAGGTGTGGCCGTTTCTTACAAACCGGTTCCTACGCAAGAATTCGCAGTCGAGATATCCAACGCTAACAATGGAAAATTCGCTAACGAATATCCCAATGCTGCAGCTCAAGGCCTAAAAGAAAGTAACAATCCTCTCACCTATATTGCAAACTGGAATGGAAGTTTCTTTGGCAACAAACTACAAACTCGCTGGTCATGGGGAATTCAGACACAGGCCCACCACAAATATTCACGTATGCTTATTTTTGGCCAAAAGCTCAACTTGTCAAAATTCCAATGGTACTTTGACTATATGGGTGCATTCGATGGCCTCGATCGTCTAAAAATAGCATCTAATGAGCTTGGTGATTTTATGACTACCGGTCAATCTTATTTTAGTGATGTTCATTACAATTCTTTTATAACTAAAGCCGATTGGCAGATTGTGCCTCAATGGAATGTTTTTGTCAAAGGAATGTACGAAACCGCAAGTGTAACAAAGAATGAACCATTAAAAAATTACCGCAAATCATATGGCTATTTCGCCGGCGTCGAGTATTACCCTGAGAAATCACAAGACTTACGCGTATCACTCAGCTATATCGGCCGTAAATACAACTATAACGAAAAATGCGGATTAAAAGATTATAATACCAATCGTATCGAAGTAGGTTTCATGTATCGCATCAAATGTTTTTAATGACAAAATATAATAAAGGAAAAAATAGAAATGGAAAAGAAAAAATTCAGAACTGAGTCTGATCTCCTGGGCGATCTTCAAGTTCCCGAAGAAGCATATTATGGAGTTCAGACACAGAGAGGCATTAACAACTATCACATTTCCCGCAAGCAGATGCGCGACTATCCTGATTTCATAATCGCTATCGCTTATGTAAAATTAGCTGCTATTCAGGCCAATCACACACTCGGTGTAATCAATGACGAGATTTCAGGTGCCATTTCACAAGCATGTCATGAAATTCTTGAAGGCAAATTACACGAAAACTTCCCTATCGATATGATACAAGGAGGTGCCGGTACATCTGTGAACATGAACGCCAATGAAGTTATTGCCAATCGCGCTCTTGAAATTATGGGTCATGAAAAAGGAGAATACCAGTATTGCTATCCTAACGACCATGTCAATTGCGGACAATCAACAAATGATGTTTATCCCACAACCATACGTCTGGCATTAATTCGCATGAACAGGTCTCTTATCGAAAGTCTGATGAAGATGATCAAAGCTATGCGCATCAAAGGTGACGAATTTAAAGATGTTATAAAGATGGGACGTACGCAGCTACAAGACGCCGTGCCTATGACATCGGGACAAGAATTCGATGCTTTTGCCAATACCATGGAAGAGGAAATTCTAAATTTGAACCGCAATGTCAAATTGCTGCATGAGATTAACATGGGTGGTACAGCCATTGGTACAGGTCTCAACGCTGTTCCGGGCTTCGCCAAACTTTGCACTGAGAATCTGAGTAAGCTTACAGGCGAACTGTTTATCTCCGCCCCCGACCTTGTAGAGGCCACACCGGATACAGGTGCGTACGTAAGTTATTCGTCAGCGCTTAAACGTCTTGCCATCAAATTATCAAAGATTTGTAATGACCTTCGTCTGATGGCATCAGGTCCGCGTTGCGGCCTTGGCGAAATTAACCTGCCCGCTAAAGCTCCGGGATCATCCATTATGCCCGGAAAGGTTAATCCGGTTATACCGGAAGTGACCAATCAGGTTTGTTTTAAAGTGATAGGTAATGATACTGCGGTTTCATTTGCTGCCGAAGCCGGCCAGTTACAGCTCAATGTTATGGAACCTGTTATTATAGAGACACTCATGGAGAGTCTCACCTGGTTGCATAATGTTATTGACACCCTCACCGAAGAGTGCATAAAAGGTATCACGATCAATAAGGAACACTGTTTCGAAATGGTTAAAAACAGCATTGGCATCGTTACCGCCCTCAATCCGTATATCGGTTACAAGAACAGTACAAAAGTTGCTAAAGAAGCACTTGAGACAAACCGTTCTGTTTACGACATAGTCATAGAAAAGGGGCTAATGACAAAAGAGAAACTTGATGCTGCTCTCGATCCGAGAGAAATGTTGAAATCTCATAAATTAATTAAATAACACATTAAAATAGGGTGCGTCTGATTTTTTCAGACACACCCTATTTCTTTTTCTTGCTGATTCTATCTATCTTGAAATTCATACGTCCAATGAGGTGTTCGCACTACTAGTCACTTGTATATTCAGCACCCGCTTATTTCAATAGATCCTAATATCGGTATTTTCTTAAACACTTGCCCCATAGAGTATACCCCGCTTCTGTGAGGTGCAACCCGTCTACACTCAACTCTTTGCGAAGAATATCTGTTCCAGGCATGACGAAAGACGAAAAAAGATTAATATAACAAATTCTCTTTACTCTAGCAAGTTGCTTCAGTTTGTCGTTTAGTTCAGGTATGGTATCAGTCTTATTGATCAACTTCTTATATTTATCAAAGCTCTCGTTAATCGGTAGCAAACTTTGCAAATAAAGTTTCGTACGAGGTGATTCAGTTTGAATCTTATCAATAATTTGGGCTACTAAAATCTTGATACTATCCGTAGACAAATTGTTAGAAATGTCATTGACACCTATTATTAGAAAAATAGTCTTCGGATGTCCGGGTAATATTTGATAAAGGCGATCATATACACCTGATGCCCCATCGCCGGTAATGCCACGATTGAGAATATTTCTTCGGTGGAGACGCTTGCACCAGTTCCCTCCTTTTTCTACGAGACTATTACCCAAAATGATCGTATTTTCAGTAGTAACAACAGATTGTCCGGCAAATTCGTTAACACGCTGATAATAGTGATTCGAATAGGGTTTCATTACTTGAGACATAGAAGAAAGCGAAATAAAAAATAAGAGTGTAAAGGTATAAAGAATTTTCATAAGGCTGATGAAGGATTTTTTTGATAAAAGTCTATTGTTTTTTTTACTGATCCATGAATAAGTAAAAGAGATTTCGCCTGGTCGTAATCCAATCCAAGTTCTTCTACAATCATACGAATTCCACGATCTATTAGTTTTTTATTATTCAATTGTAAGTTTACCATTTTATTTCCCTTGACACGGCCAAGTTTTATCATAGTAGAGGTCGTAATCATATTTAGAATCATTTTTTGTCCTGTACCCGATTTCATGCGTGAGCTACCTGTTACAAACTCCGGTCCCACAATCATTTCAATTGGAACATCAGCTTCGGCTGCCATCGGCGAATCGGGATTACTGGTGATGCACCCCGTAAGAATACCCTGTTGACGTGCTTCGTGCAAGGCACCAATTACATATGGTGTAATACCGGAAGCTGCAATACCGATCACTACATCATTGGTTGCCACATGGTGTTCTTTAAGTTCTTTCCAGCCCCTTGTCAGATCGTCTTCGGCCTTTTCGACGGCATCGCGTAAGGCATTATCACCACCTGCTATCAGTCCGATAACTGATGTGGAAGGCATTCCAAACGTTGGAGGAATTTCTGATGCATCCAACACGCCCAAACGTCCGCTTGTGCCAGCTCCAAGATAAAAGATTCGCCCGCCCTGTTTCATACGCGGCACTATTTGTAAAACTAATTTTTCTATCTGCGGAATTGTCTTTTGTACGGCTATTGCCACCTTTTGATCTTCCGTATTAATTTCTTCTAGAAGTTCATGAACAGATTTTTTTTCCAAATTATTATATAACGAAGACTGTTCTGAGATTTTTATAAACATAATTTTTTGTTTTATTTATGATATTCAAGAAGTCCCTGCATCGGACTTTTTAAGATAGTTCCTATGTGAATGTCCATTTCTTGAGCCGCCTCGCGCAATATATCCTGATAATAAAATGCCACAGAACCGATAAAATGTACAAGCATTTGTTGATAATCATATTGCATCACATTCCGTTGCAAAAATGATTTGAAGCTGTTAAGCACTAATGCATGAATGGAATGTACCTCAATATGTTGTGCCAGAAAAGGAGACAAACTTGCCAGAAACCGATTGGGAAATGGTTGGCTGTAGACCTTATCAATAATATCAGCGGGTGTTAGTTTATATTGTGCAAGAAATTCGGATTCCAAATTCACAGGCAGTTGTTTTTTAAGCAAATCACCTACCAATAATTTACCTAAGACCGCACCGCTTCCCTCATCACCCAAAATAAAACCTAGAGGAGAAATATTGTTTACGATTTTTTTGCCGTCGTAGTAGCACGAGTTTGATCCTGTACCCATGATGCAGGCAATGCCCGCTCGATGCCCGCATAAAGCACGAGCAGCACCCAGCATATCTGTGGCAACTTCTATTGAGCCAGTTACATGCAATTGTGAAGCAATAGCACTTTTTACAATCCCGTTTTTCTCGGCATTGATGCACCCCGCCCCATAAAAGTGTATGGTGGTAAAATCATTAATTGGTAACAAAGGAAGTAGTGACACCGATAATTCATTGCCAAGTTCTTTCTGTGTCTGAAAAAAAGGATTCGTACCTTTTGTAAATATTTCTCTGATTAGTTGTCCATGTTCTACTAAACACCAATGTGTTTTTGTAGAACCACTGTCTGCTATTAATATCATATTTTTATATATATTTTCTTTTTGTATAAAATGTGACTGACGCACCAATTGATCGTAACGAACAATAGAGCGTAGACTAAAGATCCGCCGATATCTCCGAATATTGGTTGAAGAAGGTAGAACAAATGTTGGGTCAATCCGCTTCCGTCAGCAAGTAATAGTCTCCCGACAAGGATTCCTAATACATCCGCAAAAACATAAATAAACAGCGGATTTACGCCGAAAGATTCGAAAAACCGCGTCAACTTACCTCTATATCCTTGTTTATCGATGAGCCAAATTAATAAAGCAAGCAAACTTGAAGCGAGTCCGCAGGTAGTAATGACAAATGTAGGCGACCATATCTTTTTGCTGATTGGACAACCATAGCTTAATAAAAATCCTACAAATGTAAGACTAACACCTACTAGGAAAAGGCGTTCAATTTTATCATTCAATTCCTCTACCTCCATAAGCATTTTACCAACACAAAATCCAATAAGCACATGAGCCAATGCAGGTATTGTACTCAGTATTCCTTCCGGATCAATGCCATTATCCTTATACATATGATTTCCGCCCAAAATGAAACGATCCACACGTGAAAGGATATTTGTATCATTATAGGCAAATCCGTTACCGAGAAATAACATGATGGTGTATCCTATCAATAAGAAAATAATGAGATAAGGTATATGTTTATGCTTTATAGTCAATGCTATAATTGCCGCACCTCCATAGCAAAGAGCCAATCGCGGCATTACACCCATGATACGCAAATGACTAAAATTGCTGCATGAAGTCCACAGCTGTTGCCATAAACTTAATCCTTGGTCAGAAAGCGAATTCCATGTTTTGAATGAGAGCGAAAGCCAGGCAATAGCCAAACCAATGCCAAATATAACCACTGTACGACGAAGTATTTTTAAAGCAGTATTTTTGTTAAACTTAAATTGGTATTTTCTTAAAGAAATATAAGTGGAAATGCCCATAATAAACATGAAGAAAGGAAAGACCAAATCGGTAGGCGTCAATCCGATCCATGAGGCATGTTTGAGCGGCTCATAAATATGATCCCAACTTCCCGGATTGTTTACCAATATCATCCCGGATATAGTGATGCCCCTAAGAACATCCAATGCCAATAGACGCTTATTCATTTTCTTTTCCATATATATTAGATTTTTTTATTTTTTGTATAAATAATATTGTCTGACCACTTTGCGAAAAGTATCCGCATCTTTGTTCCAATATGCAGATACATCTTGCCAACGGTTGCGCTGAATGAATAGCTGTCGGATTTGTTTAGATCCACATACCATATCAAACATTTTAAGACGATCGGCATTAGCGTGTTCCAAGATAGAATGGTCAGGATACAACTTAGCAATCTCCTGCATTACATAAAACTGAATTTCGCAGAGACTCGTTTTTTTATAATTTACAATATACACTTGTACTCCCTGCATTGATTGGTCCTTACCTACGGCATAAAACGGAGTGAAATAAATAGGACGAAAGAGTATTCCCGGCAAATTCAGTTGATTTAGGCTTTTTGCCAGATCTTTTGCATTAATCCAACATGCGCCAAACAATTGAAAAGGAATGGTATATCCTACACCTATCGATATACAATCTAACTCACCCACAATACCCGAGACAGCATAAAAAAATGCCGAACGGTACTGAGGAATATGTGGAGATGCAGGCACCCATTGCAAACCTGTTTGATCATAAGTCATTCGACGTTTCCAACCTTTCATCTTGATGACTTGTAATTTGCAGGGTGTATTGGTTAACATCCTTTCTCCGTTGAACAGAAGTGCCAATTCACCGGGCGTAAGTCCATATATATATGGTATTTTGAATTGACTGACAAAAGAGATACAATCATCATCGGTTAAGTTTCCTTCAATCTTTTCTCCGCCCAGTGGATTTGGTCGGTCCAAAACAATTAGTTGCTTATTATATTTTACAGCTGCCTCCATCACATTACCTAATGTACTAATATAAGTATACGAACGACAACCTATGTCTTGAATATCATAAACCAATACATCTACATCTTTTAGCATCTCGGCTGTTGGTATGCGAGTTTTTCCATAAAGCGAATAAACCGGTAAGCCAGTACTCGGATCTTTGTCATCACTTACATTATCGCCTGCGTGTGAACAACCACGCACACCATGTTCTGGACCATAGAGAGCTACAAGATTAACATTTGGTGCATCGTATAAGATGTCTATTGTCGATTTCAATTCATTATCCACACCTGTAGGGTTAGTAATTAGCCCCACACGTTTCCCTTCCAAACATTTAAAATGTTCTTCTTTTAACACTTCGATACCTGTCTTGATTCGTATTTTTTGAGCTTGCAAGTTAGTTGACAGCAAGCAGGCAAAAAGATAAAGTAAGATTGTCTTTTTCATGATTTATTCCTTTTCGTTATTTATTTCTTTCTTACCATAATTCGGATCAATCTTTACAAACGAGCAAACTACGATGGTAGCTGCACAGCAAATCATTACCCAAATAAAAAAACTCTCATAACCAATGTGTTCTTGCAACCAACCGGCAGCCATACCCGGAAGCATCATACCCAAAGCCATGAACGCCGTACAAATCGCATAGTGTGCTGTTTTATACTCTCCGTCCGAATAGTAGATAAGAAACAACATGTAGGCTGTGAATCCGAATCCGTAACCGAATTGCTCAATAAAAACGCAAAAATTAATAATAAGTAAACTTTGTGGTTGGAAATAAGCCAGATACACAAAAGTAATGCAAGTGAGTGAGATACTCCAAGCCATTGGCCAAAGCCATTTCTTCAATCCACCTTTTGCCGCACAAATGCCTCCGATAATGCCTCCAAGAGTAAGACCGATGATGCCCACCGTACCATATACCCAACCAACTTCTGCAGTACTTAATCCCAAGCCGCCTTTGTTGATAGGATCCAGCAGAAACGGATTTATTAGTTTTACTAATTGAGCTTCGGGAAAGCGATACAATAGCATAAAAAGAATGGCTATACCTGCTTGTTTCTTTTTAAAGAAAGTTGCAAATGTAGCAAAGAAATCACGAAAGATGTTTGCTATATTTGTTTCATTAGTTGATGAGCTATCTGATTTAGGTTTGGGTAATACATAATTATGGTACAAGAAAAAAGCGATGAATAGTCCCGAAAGAATATAGAACGTAATACTCCAGGCCATAGCAATGGAGGAAGTACGTTTTTCTAATTCTCCGGCAAGTATTACCAGCAATCCTTGTCCTGCAATAGTTGCAATACGATAAAAAGTACTGCGGATACCTACATAGAGAGCTTGTTCTTTTACATTAAGCGCCAACATATAGAAACCGTCGGCAGCAATATCGTGTGTGGCAGAGCTAAAGGCTACCAACCAAAAGATTGCAAGTGTATTTTGAAAGAAGTTAGAAGTTGGAATGGTAAATGCAATACCTGCTAACCCCGCTCCTACTAAGAGTTGCATAGTTACTACCCACCAACGTTTCGTCTTTAATAAATCGACAAAAGGACTCCACAAGGGTTTGATGACCCATGGCAGATAAAGCCAAGAAGTATAGAGGGCGATATCTGTATTAGAAATGCCTAACTTTTTGTACATAATCACCGAAATCGTCATAACTGCCACATAGGGCAACCCTTCGGCAAAATATAAGCTGGGTATCCATGCCCAAGGAGATCTGTGCTTGTTATTCATAACAATCGTGCTTTAATCTTTTGCTTAACGGCTTCAATATCTTTGGGTGACAAACAGACTTCCTGCAAAATACAGTTGATATCTCCGGCTGTTATTTTGTCGAAATCTTTCTCTAAAGGAGTTATAAAAACACCACTCAGATCAACTGATGCAGGACTGATAAGCATGTTCTTATCTCCTACATCCGTATAGCAACTTGGCCGGTGCATTGCTCGCGGGAAAACGCAGATGATCCACCTTTCTTGATCATACCACGTCAGAAGATTCATCATCGGTTCACCATCATCTTTCTTTAGAGGTAGCGCATCATAAATCGCAATAAAGAGGGTCATCGCAGCTTCCGCGTTTTTAGCCTCAATAATTAAAGTGGTACGTGGAGCATCATCAAGTTGCCATATTTTACCTTCCTTTATCTGTACTACGCAACCGGCTTTGTGCTGTTCCCAATCTTGCTCGAGCGGAAGAAAGTCCTTATTGCCCGCCTGAAAGTGTGCATGATCAGGCGCCGAAGCTCCACATTTTGGACCGTTGTAAAATACAACAAAATCTTTGAGCAGATATGCAAAATCGAGCATATCTTTAAAGTGTAATAAGATTCGTTGCGGTAAGTGTTTTTTATCTGGAATAGTAAGATGCTTAGGGAATATAGGAAACGGATTTACCAAAATATTATAATGATCTACGGCAGAAAGCACTGTTTGTTGAGAGGGCAAATTTTCAGCACATAAAAAGCATTTATGTCTTTTTATGGACTGTACATCTACTTTAGCTGCAGATGAAAGGATGCGAGCAGGGTTAAATTGAACTTTATATAAGCACTTGTTAACCATCAGTTCCTTTACTTTCACTCGGGCAAGTGCCGCATAATTGTTTCGCGCCAAATCCCATTTATCAATTTGTTCTTTGATCAAGTCTTCTATCATAGTTCTTATTTCTTGTTGTTCAAAGCAATTCGTGCCTGTAATTCCCAAGAACGAATGCGGTCTTTATACAGATTATTTCGATTAACCTTTCCTCTGTCTAGCGAAGCATCTGAATTATCGTCCCATCGGCGGCAGAAATAAACCACATCATACACACGCCCAATCTGGTAGTGACGTGAAAAATTAAGGCCTAAAGCATAATCTTCTCCGTAACTCGTGTTGGGCACTTTAATCTGTCGTAATATCGGTGTATAAAAAGCGCGTGGTGCCCCTAGCCCGTTGATACGGAGCGCGTTATTCCGTCCGTTTTCCGACGTCCATTCTTTATGATCTATAATACCCGGTGCAATTTCCTTCATCTCAAAATTGGTTATCAGATAAGTTCCTACCACCATAGCACAATTCTGCTGATAAAAAGCATTGACCATGGTAGTCAGCGTATTCTCATCCTTATATACATCATCACTATCCAACTGGATTACAAATTTACCACATTTTTGATGATTCACACCCATATTCCAACACCCGCCAATACCGAGATCGTTTCGTTCAGGAATAAGATGTATCACTCGTTTGTCAGCTGTAAATTTATCAATAGCTTCTGATGTACCATCAGTAGAATGATTGTCTATTACAATAAGATTAAAGCGAAACAAAGTCTTTTGATTAAGCACCGAGTTAATTGCCTCACGGATGGTCCGTATGCGATTACGCACAGGGATAATTACTGTCGCTTCATATTCGAAATTAAATTCATCGAAAGAAATTTTATCAAAAACAGGGGGTAGATAACCACCGATATCTTTTAGATGTTCGGTACATGCTTCTTCCATCTCTATTTGTATGTTACGATTTTTAGGATCTACATAATCAAATATCTTATCACCGCTCTTTCGGGTGTCCTTTTCAATTTCAGAGTATAGATATTCATTGATATGAACCAGCGAATATTTTTGCGAAAGTTTAAGTCTCAAATCATATAGTCCAGCTGAACAGTAGTTGTTCTTCATCCTGTCTACAGACTCCTTGAACGCTTCGGAAGAAAAAAACAGAACAGAACCGAAATCGAAATCGTCACGCAGACTCCCCTGCTGATAGTCAATTACGGGTGCACTTACTTGGTTGTCTCCAGATATCTGATAATGGTCGGCATACACCATACCGGAGTTTGTATCTTCGGCAATGTGGATCATACGCTGCAAAGAAAAAAGCCCGAAATCTAAAGTCGTGAATTTTGTGTAGAGAAGAGTAAATAGAGTATCCGAATGTTCGGCTATAGCACGTATGGTTGCACTTGAATACAGTGAATCTATGTGGAGTAATAAACAATTTTCTAATGTTCCGATAGTTTTCGAACCGGTAGCAAGCAAATAAATTTTACTTACCTCTTCTACTCCTTTTAACTTTTCTATAGTAGTTCTTACTTGTTCTTCACTGATAAAAGGTATAAAACAATTAATAACTGATTTCATAAGTATTTATATTAAATTATTTTTTTATATTTTCCAATAATCCAAAAGAACCATCCGTTTCGGTGAATATCACTTGTCTACGATTGATGGGGACTACTGTGTTAATGAGTGAATTTCCTATTTTATGTTGCCAAATTACACGGCCGGTTTCTGTATCAAGAGCAAAAACTAGTCCGTTTTTTGTACTTCCAAAGAGTATTCCTCCTTTTTCTACAGGCATAGACGGCGCATGCTCGTATCCGAAACCTACATCCGAAGCCCACAATTCGTGCGGACTATTAGCTACTGCATAGCAAACTATACTGTCATTCATGGTTTTGCTATATATTTTTTTGTGATCGGCAGAGAGCGCTATCGTTTCACGAACCATCGATTGATAAGTTCTCCACACGGTAGCACCGGTATTCAGGTCTATAGCTGTTATCGCTCGTTGCGGATCAGTAATAAATACTTTTCCTTTGGCTGCTACAGGCCATACGGCAGCAGGAGAATAGTGCATATCTTTAAGAATTTCCTTCCATTTCCACAACTCTTTGCCATTTTCTCTATTCAATGCATAAAGAGTATTGTCCCATGCACCGAATATCACTTTTTCATCGGTTATCAGTGGTTTAGTCTCGATATATCCTTTCACTCCATGATATGCCCAGACTACTGTTCCATCGTTCACGCGAATAGCACGAAAAGTATGGTCGCTTGCTCCTATGTAAGCAATTCCCTGACTGATTGTAACAGCTCCCAGAACCGGTGCATCAGCAGTTACCATCCAACGTTTTTTACCTGTTCGGGCATTCAGACCGTAAATGTTTTTATCTGCCGAACCAAAAACGATTATTCCGTTGGCCGCTGCCGGGGTACCTACAATGCGAAGTCCCGATTGAAAAATCCATTGTTTTTTACCGGATAACGAATAACAGGTCATCGTACCCTGATCATCACCCACATAAATTCTTCCTTTATATAATACCGGTGAGTTATAAATACCTGTTCCTGTGTGTAGCAGCCATTTTTCTTTTATGTTCTTATAATTATTGTTCATTGAAAAATCAGGGCGCAATTCCGATGATCCCGGTTTAGAAGAATAATAATTCTTTTTCAAAGATAAAGAAGTCCATTCGTGCATCGGTTTATTAATGAGTTGCTCGTAAACAAGAATGGAATCTTTGGTCACATGATAAATACTATATCCACCCGTTTTATCCTTTCCCCGAAGATTAGATCGATTGATAATACCCGGAATTCCATCATAAGAGAATCTTCGGTTCGCATGATAATGCCCACCCAGAAAAGTTCGGATATTATACGAACGTACAGCGTCTGTTACATCGTACCAATTGTCAACATCTCCTGGTAACAAGGGATAATGCGTAAAAAGAATAACCGGCTTATTGTTTCCTGCCTTGGCTTTCAACTCATTCTTTAACCATGTGATATCTTGAGGAGAAATATGTCCCAATGCCATTCTCATGAATGGTCCGCTATTAAATCCGAGAAAGAGAAAGCCCTTATGTTCAAACTCAACCCGCTCGGGGCCGAATATTTTTTGATAATCGGTCATCCCTGATTCGCTCCATTTAGTTTCATGATTTCCCATAATAATATAATACTTGATATTTAGCTGATCAAGTATTTTTTTTGCTATTAGCAGTGAGGCGCAATCTCCATCATCAGTAATGTCTCCGGTCACCAAGACAAAATCCAGGCTATCCGTTTGATTGATCTGTTGTACCGAGTTTTGCAAATCTTCAATGGATGTAGGTGAAGAAGGATTAATGTGCATATCAGTTACCAAAGCAAATTTAAATGGTTCAATCGCGTGCAAAGGTACGAATAGCAAACACAGTAATATGGATAGATATATTTTCTTTCTCATATAAGAGGATGTATTAGTTTGCGTTAAAAAAATCAAGTACGGACTTCATCAGTTGTTCTCTCTCACCTTCGGTACGAATTGATTCGAAAGGAAATCCCAAGATGCAAGTCTTATAATTACCTTTATATGCCACTCCAGCACTTAAGTTGTTTTCAGAATAGCGAAAAATAGTAACCGCCGAATTGTCTGCAGGCTCGATAGCATCAGGCGATTCTACAACGTATGATTTAGGATTAGGTTTATTGTAGTACATATAGTTGCCGATGAAAGGATATGGAGAAGCCACACTTTTTATTTCCCCCATGATGGCTGCTTGTCCCGTACGCCATTTATATTTTAATGTATTCGTGGCAAAGTCGCGGTCGGTTTTATTCGATTTTATCAGATGATTATCCCATAAATCGGTAGCCACATAGGCGCCCGAGATAAACAAATTACTCTTTTGCTGTTGGCAATATGTCGTGAGCTTTTGTTCCATATTTTTGCTGAAGGTTTTAAACTGTAAAGGAGTTACACCACCTCTGCCCATCTTTGTTTGTTTTTGTTTGCCTAATATAAGATCCACATATGAGTACGAATTCATTGATGCTGTTCCGTTTTCTACAGCTATTGCACTACAAGAAGCAAATGAATAACCTGCTTTTAAAATAGCAGCTCCATGTAAGGCCGGATAATCGAAAGAATTTCCTGCAATCACCATCTTTTCATAATTGCCATAGCTATCACCAAATCCGGCGGCATCGTCATCCGTCCAAGGTATCTGACGGCGAAATTCCTTCATCTTTCCAATGTAACTGATATCTTCTTTATAAGGTACTCCATGATCTAAATCATCAAGGAATCCGGCTAATGTATCAGCATTTGCTGCAAAATCTGCAGGAGCACATACTCTATCGAATCCGTTAATTACCAGTACCGTGCCCTTATCATTAACCGATCTTCCTGCAGAAAGAATCTCAGAAGGAAAACTCTCGCCACCCTTATTTATTGCAGTGATTTTATAACTACATATCTGTCCGATGGGTATTGTAGTATTAAAATGATTTTTATTTATCACTGTACCATTATCAAAGTCATGATCTCCGATACGTGTATAAACAATATATTTATCTGCCCTCGCCGTTGGTTCAAGTGGATCTTCAACTGGTTGCCAGCTGAGAGATATTTCATTGTTATCAGTAAAATGAATTTCCGCCTGAGTTACAGGTAGCGGTTCAACTACATAGTTGGTTTTGTATTCCGAACTTAAAAAGCGTAAAATACCTTTATAAATAGCACGACTCACTGTAAAACGGAATCTGGGATCCAGACCATATCGCATATCAGCAAAGTTTTCGTGTGAAAGTATTTCCAATAACATGGCAGGTACCCGAGGCACCCATGCTTCATAATAGGATTTGTTCCACAGACCACGGCGAGTCCAGTTTGGTTCATAAAGTGTACGAATATCATTTACGATACTTGATTGCACCAAATCGGTCAAGTCTCGCGAAGCATATCGGGAAGTCCCGTTAGCAAATGTCCCATTGTATGCAGCTGTTTGAAATATGCCCAACGTACCAATAATCGTATCACCATAAGTGGTACCGGCATCAGAGTGTAATGCAAAAGACATATCAATCGGAATATTTAGCCCTTTTTCATCAGACAATCCTTTAGAACCTCCTGCAAGATAATTCACCCACATACCGCGACATTTATAATCATCAGTATAATCATTCTTTCCTTTACTTACAGAATAGAT
>JALNVG010000042.1 GCA_023227685.1 Bacteroidaceae bacterium | reverse complement strand
AATTCATCGATACGAGCTGCATTTGGAACCCATTCCATATTAAAATCTTCCCAAAATGTTGTAGCCCCAAGATCCAACATAGCGCCCCAATATTCACTGATAATGTCCATTGCACCTTTGTAATTACCTGCTTTCGCCATAGCTTTCAGCATATAATAACCGTAAAATGTAGAAAAGTCTTTAGCTCCATTCACTGCAATCACTTCATCATTTGCTTGCTTGGGATCCATTATACCAGCCAATGCCATCAATGCAGCGGCTTGTTTCGATTGATTACAATCGGCGGGAACATATTTATGCAATTCGATAGCCGCATCTTTACATTTCTTAGCCATACTCACATCATCCAAGTTTAATGATAATTTTTCGCCAACATTCATAGCCATAACCATCAATGCTTGCAATCCCGCATTGACCCCTTGTTTATTTTTGCTCGAAGGCCAATCTAAAAAACGATTACCATTTAACTTTTCTTTTCCGCTTTTATCTATTTTACTAATCAATAAATTTAATAATGAAACCATATATGAATGTTGCTTTTGAAGATATTCTTTATTACCACAATAAAGGTACCAATCATATTGGGTTATAAGCCACCAAATTGAATAAGAACTGATTCCACTCATCCATTGAGGTATCGGAGTCTCATCACGAATTAAATCCAAGCTTTTAGGAACAACCTCATTGTAACCAAATACGGATCTTATAGTCATTACTTCCGGATTCATATCGCCTACCCACACAAGACGATCACGCTTAACACCGTCCCACAAATATCCTTGCATATTAAGATGAACCGTATACGCACCGGCCATCCATATTTTATTCAACCTTTCGTTATCACATTGAAAAGATCCTTTGTATGGAATATCCCTATATACAAAACAAGCACGCACTTCTTTAAGTAATAAATCCGCATTTTCTCCCATTAAGTCAATACGGACAAAACGAAACCCCGTATTTCCATATTCAGAAACTCCAAGCCAAGGAAGTGCCAAAGTAAGGTCGCGTATAGCATGATCATTAGTTGCACCATTTTTACCATCTATATCACACATTGCTTCTGAAGCCGATTCTCCAAAACGCAAACGAACTTTGACCTCTTTTGAAGCGGATTG
The DNA here is from genome assembly GCA_023227685.1 of Bacteroidaceae bacterium. GTDB lineage: Bacteria > Bacteroidota > Bacteroidia > Bacteroidales > Bacteroidaceae > JALNVG01. The sequence continues at coordinate 13,415 of JALNVG010000042.1, read as the reverse complement.
TCCTGTAACTATCTGCAATCCTCCTTGCAACTCGCACCCGAAATCTAACAAAATAGATACTTGTCCTGTTTTTCCATTACTTAAATGACACAAATGCGTTTGATTTAACTCCGACTGACCATTACCCGGTTCCAATAAATATTGTTCATTTGTAAGGACGGCATCACCCGTAGCTTGTTTCCACAGAATACGTGCAGGTGAGATATAGGCCCTGATACGGTTATCGAATTGAACGGATTTCACTACATTTCTACATACTGGAGGAAGATAATTATTCTGAGCTTCTACAGAAATTAATAACAGGAATAAATCAACTAATAAAAAAAAGTATAATTTGGTGTATTTCATAAAATATTAAATTAATTCTAATTCTATTGTAACATTAAAAAACAACGCCCAAAAGTAAGAGAAAAATCATAAACAACACCCAAAAATAAGAGAAAAATTATAAATGAATTATTTAATTCATGCCATTTGTTATCATTTCTTATTCATTTTCAAAAATGCTAAGCAAAAGATAGAAATAAATAAGAATTGTAAAGACAGACCTCCATCGGGAAAATACAAAAAGGTAAGTATCTCCCTCCCGCAGTCTGAAAATAAAATTTGCATCGCAAACGGTAGGTAAAACCATAACAAACGTTGGGTAATTGCATCGCAAACACTAGGTAAATGCATCGCAATTTTTTTTTAATACGATGCATTTTTTTTCTGATAATAATTACAACAAGAGTTATCCGAATAAGAACAAATGTTATCCGGATATCTTTACTTGTTAGCGGAATAACTCTTGTTATCCGGCGCGTGGGATGCGCGTGGCTTGCGTGGCTTTGCGTGGGATGAAAAAAGCCATCCCACGCACTTAAATCATTACATACAAATGCGTTATAAGCCTTGCGTGGCTTGCGTGGGATAAAATGAAAAAACTTCTAGTAGCGAGAGGGGCGTTTTATCACATTTTCGGTTCACTAAATTGATTTATAATCCTTATATTGGTGGTCTAATTTATTGATTAACCTCTTAATCCTGTGATTGGTTTACGTTGTAGGACCCAAATCCCCCTTTTGACAAATTTTACTTTTAATGGCCATCCATTCATTCTGCGTCAACAAAAAACTTTCCAAATCCATTATGATGCCATCATACCGCACTTCGCATTGTAGTAATCGTCCTTCATATTGAAAGCCGCATTTCTGAATCACTCGACGCGAACGATTATTATACGGATAACACGTGCAACTTATCATATCAAGAGAAAGTGTTTCAAATCCATAAGCCACAATAGCTTTGGCAGCTTCGGTCATCAGTTGTTTGCCCCAACAATGTTCGGACATGGCATAACCTAACATCAAAACTTGTGGGTTTATCCGTCTGGGATCAGCAATCAGTCCTATCGAACCGATAACTTTATTTGTTCCCTTCAAGACCATACCAAAAATGTTTTTGTGTCCGATAAATATTTTATTCATAATATCGCGACTTTCCTCTATGCTTTCATGGGGTTTCCAACCGGCATTCGGTCCTACATTGGGCTCACGGGAATATTCAAAAATATCGGCTGCATCTTCTGCTATAATGGGCCGCATTAACAAACGTTCTGTTTCTATCTGCATATTACTTTTTTTTAATATGGAAACAACAAAAATAAATAAAATTAGTGAATAGCATATGAAAACAATCAAAGGAAATACTTATTCGCCAATAAATATTTCCTTTGCATTAAAAAAAACCTACAAATCTATTTATATATAGGTCCGTAATTCTTACAAGCCCTGAAATCGGCACCTTCTTTATCCATCCCGAATGCATTCCATGCAGACGGACGGAAAATCTTATCATCTTCGATATTATGCATACATACCGGAATACGAAGAATCGAAGCCATTGTCAGTAAATCCTGACCGACATGTCCATAACAAATGGCACCATGATTTGCTCCCCAATTGTTCATCACCGAATAAACATCTTTGAAGGCCGGTTTATTACACAGGCGAGGAACAAACCAGGTTGTGGGCCAAGTAGGATCGGTGCGTTTGTCAAGTATCTTATGGATCTCGGGATCAATATCCACCGTCCAACCTTCTGCCAACTGAAATACCGGGCCAAGTCCCTTAACCAAGTTCATACGCATCATAGTAACAGGCATTCCTCCTTTTGATAGGAAATGAGCGGAAAAGCCCCCTCCGCGAAAGTAATCACGGTTAGCCGGACACCATGTCGTAGCATCAAGACAATTCTCCATATCCTCTTCTGTAACCTCCCATGAGGGCTTCATCACCGGATTGCCTGCGGCATCTTTCATCATGCCCGTTCCATCAAGCGTTGTAGCACCGGAATTAATCAAATGGATAATTCCATTGGCTGCACGTCCGGTCAATTCTCTGCCGGTAACACGTTTCACAGCTTCGGGACTCCAATATGTGCGGACATCCGAAAAGATCTGTGCACCGCCATTCAACAAATGTCCGAAAAGCATCGCAACTCCATTGAGTGAGTCATTTTCCGTAGCCAGAACAAAGGATTCACGGATACCGTTCCAATCGAATGAGGTGTTGAGCATCGTCTCAGAATAATCACCGTTCGGATAAAAATCGGTCCATTGACGTTGACCCTGAAAACCGGCAACAATGGCATTATGACCCAAGGCTTCTTCCTTGAATCCTATTTCTTTCAATTTAGGATTACCAATCATTAAGTCGCGCATGATAATAGTCATCTTAACTACAAACTCCCAATCCTTATCTTTCAATTCGCGGTTTTTCATTTTTGCCGACGTATTGTAATCTTTGCCTTCATTCTTCTTGGCATACTTTTCCGTCCATGCCATTGCTATTTTAAACTCTTCCTTGTCATAGATACCTTCGCTCATACGACGAATGATTTCGGTCAGGTCGACAGACTCCGTACGCAACCCCAAATATTCTTGAAAGAAATCAGGATTGACGATAGATCCGGCGATACCCATAGCCACACTTCCCATAGAAAGATAAGATTTACCCCGCATCGTAGATACGGCCTGTGCGGCACGGGCAAAACGAAGAAGCTTTTCGGCTACATCAGCGGGAATTGTATTGTCATCCAAATCCTGCACATCATGACCGTAAATACCAAAAGCGGGCAACCCCTTTTGGGCATATCCCGCCAAAACTGCTGCCAGATAAACGGCACCCGGACGTTCTGTCCCATTAAAACCCCAAACGGCTTTAGGATAATAAGGATTCATATCCATCGTCTCTGCTCCGTAACACCAGCAGGATGTAACGGTTATAGATGACCCGACACCTTCACGCTCAAACTTTTCGGCACAGGCTGCACTCTCGGGCACACGGCCGATAGTACCGTCAGCTATCACACATTCAACGGGACTACCGTCACCGTTCTTTACATTTTCATTAATCAAACGCGAAACGGCCTCAGCCAATTTCATCGTTTTTTCTTCCAGACTCTCACGCACACCACCCTGACGTGCATCAATAACAGGACGAATCCCGATTTTAGGATACCTTTTCATTATTTTTATTTGTTTATTTAACTACCTCATTCCGTTATGAACAATACTGATTTAACTATGAGATAAAACGAATGAAAAGTTCTTCATTATAGAACTTAACTCATTAATTATATCGTATATATCCGTTTTATGATAAGTTCATCTATGCTGAACTATCATGAAGCAAATAAACTAATTTTGTTTTGAATCATCAATATAAAATGATATGCTATACAACACAATCATAACTTTTTTAATCATATTTTCGAATTTACTACTTCTGTTTTTATTTTGCAGACTTGTATATACGAATTTTTTCATGTATGTTTGCCACGCAATAAGCCCACACAATACTGCGGCTTAATAAAGAAGACTATTGATACACGCCTTGACAAACGTTTGCTTAACTTTCATACCATTAAGGTACAGGGCACTAACAGTAATATTCTGAAATATCTTATATTTGCAAAAGATTTATAACATTAATTCTGATATATATATGAGGTTATCCTTTAACATTGAATATCGGACAAATTGGGAAGAAGAAGTCAGAATCTGTAGCTCAGCCACTGAATTTGGAAATAATATAACCCAAAGGGCCATCGCTTTGACATCGCAAGACGGCATACATTGGTCTGTCAACTTAGACATTGCACAACCACCCAAATTGCAAATAAACTATTTTTATGCCATCTGGCATAATGGAGAAGAAATTCGCAGAGAGTGGAATGGCATTCATAGAAGCATTTATTTTACAAAAGACAGTACAAAAAGCTACATCATCAAGGATAATTGGAAGGACATCCCTGAAGAACAATATTTTTATACCTCAGCCTTTACCAACTCACTTTTAGCCCACCACCATAGAAGCGACAGACCACAGAGTTTCTCAAAAGGAATTCTTCTGAAGGTAAATGCTGCACGTATCCCCGAAAATTATTGCATAGGCATCTGTGGAAATCAAAAAGGCCTCGGAGATTGGAATGCGGATAATGCTGTGATGATGACCGATTTCAATTTTCCCGAATGGGAAGTGGAACTGGATGCTTCGGCTATAAAATTTCCTCTGGAATACAAATTCATCCTTGTTGACAAAAAACAAAAGAAATTTATCGCTTGGGAATCAAACCCCAACCGCTACATGGCTGATCCGGAACTGGAGGATAACCAGACAATAATCATCGCCGATCGCTTTACTTATTTCAATATGCCCACATGGAAAGGTGCAGGTGTGGCTGTTCCTGTTTTTTCACTGAAATCAGAATCAAGCTTTGGCGTAGGTGACTTTGGCGACTTAAAAAAATTGATAAGCTGGGCTGCTTGCACCAATCAAAAAATAATACAATTATTGCCCGTCAATGATACGACAATGACTCATACCTGGACGGATTCATATCCTTATAGCAGCATTTCCATCTATGCGCTTCATCCGATGTATCTTGACCTGAATCAACTGCCTGCATTAAAAGACAGAAAAACGGCCGATTTATTCAACAAAAAACGTCAAAAATTAAATGCTCTTCCGGCTGTTGATTATGAGGCTGTTAATAACACCAAAAAAGAATATATCAAACTCCTCTTCCAACAGGAAGGTAAAAGAGTGTTGGTTTCAAAAAAATTCAAAATATTCTTCAATGCCAATAAAGAATGGTTGAAACCTTATACTGCATTCTGCTATTTGCGCAACTTATACAAGACTCCCAATTTCAACAAATGGCCGGAACACAGCAAGTTCGACAAAGAAGAGATTGAAGTTATCTGTGATCCGGGACAACCGGCATATTCAGATATTTCCATCAATTATTATATACAGTTCAATCTTCACGAGCAACTATTGGAAGCGTCCGACTATGCACATCAACACGGGGTGGTATTAAAAGGAGATATCCCGATCGGCATCAGCCGCAACAGTGTTGAAGCTTGGAAGGAACCTTATTACTTCAATCTCAACGGACAAGCTGGTGCACCACCCGATGATTTTTCGGCAACCGGACAGAACTGGATTTTCCCAACATATAATTGGGAGGCCATGGAGAAAGATAAATACAGTTGGTGGATGAAACGTTTCCAAAAAATGTCGAATTACTTCGACGCTTACCGTATAGACCATATCTTGGGGTTCTTCCGTATCTGGGAAATTCCAATGAATTCCATACAAGGTTTATTGGGACAATTCTCTCCTTCTTTACCGATGTCACGTGAAGAGATAGAAGGCTACGGACTTCATTTCCGCGATGAATTTCTAGAACCTTACATTCACGAATATTTTCTGGAACAGGTATTCGGGCCAAACAAGAAATATGTCAAAGACACTTTTCTTGAAGAAACCGGTCAACATGAAGTTTACCGCATGCGTCCGAAATTTGATACGCAACGTAAGGTTGAGGCTTTCTTTGCCGAAAAAACTGACAGTAATAGTATATGGATGAGAGATGGTTTATATAGTTTGATTAGTGATGTACTATTTATAAGAGATAAAAAAGATCCTGAGAAGTTTCATCCGCGCATAGCCGTGCAACATGATTTCATCTATCAGTCACTAAATGATTGGGAAAAGAATGCATTCAACAGGTTATATGATGATTATTATTATCACCGCCACAATGAATTCTGGCGCGAGCAGGCAATGAAAAAGCTACCTCAACTGATACAATCAACCCGTATGCTGGTCTGTGGCGAAGATTTGGGCATGATTCCTGATTGTGTGCCCTGGGTTATGAATGATTTAAAGATTCTTAGTCTGGAAGTACAACGGATGCCTAAAGATTCATCTCATGAATTCGGTTGTCTTAATGAATATCCGTATCGATCAGTCTGCACATTCTCTACGCATGACATGTCGACAATAAGAGGTTGGTGGGAAGAAAATTATCAGACAACACAGCATTATTTCAACAATATGATGGGGCATTATGGCGCTGCCCCTACAACAGCCACGCCGGAACTTTGTGAAGAAATCGTCCGTAACAACCTGTATAGCAATTCGATTCTCTGTATAATCTCCTTGCAGGACTGGCTTTCTATTGATGAAAAATGGAGAAATCCCGACGTTCAAGGCGAGCGGATCAACATCCCCGCTGATTCAAGACACTATTGGAAATACAGAATGCATATCACTCTTGAACAATTAATGAAAGCCGAGGGGCTGAACGAAAAGATAAAGAGATTGATTGAACAAACCGGAAGAGATCCCCGATAACAAATCACAAGAGAGAAATATTATAGTCTTATAAAATCTGATCAAAGGTTTTTTGATGTTTGGCATAATACTTCCATAAGATACTATAATTTTTACATTCGGGGATGTGGTGAACTACAGTTTTCTTTATGTTTTCCTGTCGGGAAGGCAAAAAAGACGGACGGAGTTTACGGTACGCCTTTCGGGCCTGCAAAACAGCCTTGAAACCTTTGAAATTGCCTGTAAATAAAAAGGACAGAGCAGCAATATAATCTAGTACTACACGCACACGCATCACCCTTTTCAATTTTTTTGCCGGAAGATTTTTATAAAGCATGATAAGGTTATTGCGAAAATTAAGAAATGTCTTTTGCGGATTTTCTTTTTTCAAGGTAGCAGCTCCGATATGAAACACCATGCTTTGAGGAATACAAACCACTCCGCGACCGCGGTTGCGCAAGCGCCAACACAAATCAATTTCTTCCATGTGGGCAAAGAAACGCGCATCAAGCCCGCCAGCGTTTAAATAATCTTCTCTGCGAATAAAAAGTGCGGCGCCAGAAGCCCAAAGCACAGGGACTATCGTATCATACTGACCGGAATCATTTTCAACATCACCCATAATTCGTCCTCTGCAAAAGGGATATCCGTAACGATCAATAAATCCTCCGGCTGCTCCGGCATATTCAAACTTATCTTTAAAAACGAAACTTCGGATTTTGGGTTGACAAGCAGCAATCTCAAGATGCGTATCCATATAATGTAATAACGGTTGCAACCAACTTTCGGCAACCTCCACATCCGAATTCAACAGAACTATATATTCTGCTTCAACTTGTTTGATGGCAAGGTTATATCCACCGGCAAAACCGTAATTCTTATCCAACAAAATTAAACGGACAGTCGGAAAATCACGTCTTAACATAGATACCGAATCGTCTGTAGAACAGTTATCGGCTACACAAACTTCCGTGCTTTCTTCTTGTGAATAATGCACAACCGACGGAAGCATTTTTTTTAGCATCGCACTCCCATTCCAATTTAATATGATGACTGAGATTTTCATTTTTGTTTAGCTTCAAATTCGTCACGTGTCAATTTCCATCTTTTATGAGACCATAACCAATAGGCAGGCTTACGAATGATTGTCTTTTCCAAACAACGGACAAACATTTCTATAATCCGGTCGTCAGGCAATTCTTTGGGGTGCTCAGTCAACAACTTGAAAGTAGCCTCGCAATAACCCCTTCGGGGCTTTGCGAGATCGCAATAAAATACGGGATAGTCCACCAAATGGGCTATACGATCAGCTCCATTGATAAAGGCGGTTTCTTGTCCGAGGAATGTAGTCCAATATCGCCCTCTCCCACTCGGCCACTGATCGGTAATCAATCCAATTGCCATTTTTTTGCCCGCCCGCTTAATCCGGATAATTTCACGTGCTGTAGAATGTTTGGGTATATTATATCCGCCAAAACGAGAACGGATACGCTTGAACAATTCGTCGAAATATTTATCTTTTAATGGCTTGTATACCTGTGCAGGTATATCTTCCGGCTTCATAATGGCTCCCATACCGATAAGCCATTCATAATTGGCATAATGGGGTATCATAATAATAATACCTCCGTATTTTTCAATAAAATTCAGATATTGCTCTGTGTTTTTATAAGTCATCCGAGAACATAAATCTTTGGAAGACATATGCAGAAGTTTCACATCCTCCACCATATAATCACTAAAATAATGATAAAACTCACGTTCGATCTTTAGCCTTTCCTTATCAGACTTCTCGGGGAAGGAATTCTTAAGGTTCATCCTGACGACCCCTCTTCGATAATGTCCGATATAATATATACAGAAATACATAAAATCGGATATCCAATATAAAACACGAAAAGGAAGACAGGCCAACAGCCACATAAAACTATATACTAAAATATAAATGATTTTAGACTTCATAGTTGACACTTTACTTATTACTTATCAAGAATTTCGCCACAAAGAGCAGTCCTGTCCGCATTAAAATCGCTTAACCTGACATTAACAATGTGATTATCTATTGAAACCCGATTGGGTACTTCTACTCTTATATAATTGGGCGTATACCCATGCATTGGCGCACCCCGCTTAGGCTTCTCAAGCAAAACAGGCATTTCCATACCTATGTAACGAGTATAAAAGGCCTGCGTCTTTTGTTCGGAAAGAGCAAGTAATCTCTGACTGCGACGGTGTTTCTCTTCGGGTGAAACGATATAATCAATCTTCAAAGCCTGTGTGCCCGGCCTTTCGGAATAACTGAACACGTGCAGCTGAGTAATATCCATATTGGATATAAAATCGTAAGCTTTTTCAAAATACTCATCCGTTTCGCCACGGGTACCGACAATAACATCAACACCGATAAAGGCATCGGGCATTTCTTCTTTGATCCGTTTTATCTTAGAAGCAAACAAGGCTGTATCATAGCGGCGATGCATCAATTTCAAGACTTCATCACAACCTGATTGCAGGGGAATATGGAAATGAGGCATAAAGTGATGAGACTGCGAAACATAGTCAATAAGCTCATCTGCTATCAAATCGGGTTCGAGAGAAGAAATACGATAACGTTCAATTCCTTCAACGCAATCAAGAACCTTCACCAAATCAATAAATTTTTCTCCTGTCGTACGACCGAAATCTCCTATATTCACACCTGAAAGTACAATTTCTTTTCCACCTTCGGACGATGCTTTACGAGCCTGTTCAACCAAAGAAGCTATTGAGCCGTTACGACTGCGCCCCCTGGCTATCGGGATTGTACAATAAGTACAAAAATAATCGCATCCATCTTGAACCTTCAAAAAATAGCGTGTTCTATCGCCACGCGAACATGAAGGAACAAAGGTGCGAATATCTTTATAAGCCGACCGATGGATTTCTCCGGTATCATGTTTCTTCAGATTTCCTATATATTTAAGAATATCTTCCTTTTGTTCGGCACCAAGTACCAAATCCACATCTTTAATTTCAGCTACTTCTTCAGGTTTTAATTGGGCATAACACCCTGTTACAACCATAAAGGCCTCGGGATGTAACTTTGTCAGCCGATGGATTGCCTGACGGCATTTCTTATCAGCCACTTCAGTCACCGTGCAAGTGTTGACCACACAAATATCGGCTTTTTCACCGGGTCGAGCTGTCCGTATACCTGCACTAAGCAGAATGCGACCAATCGTAGAAGTCTCGGAAAAATTCAATTTACATCCTAATGTATAGTACACAGCTGTCTTATTGAGAAAAACAGAAGTATCAATCATAATTCATTAAAAGCTATAGTTTTCGCAAAGTTAAACAAAAATCCTACAAGAAACTTTAATAACCAAAAGTTTATTTCTATTTTTGCACAATTATTAAAAGCATGTGCAATGATTAAAGAAAATTTTATCAAATTATACGAAAGTAGTTTCCGCGATAATTGGGAGTTGCCTTGTTACAGTGATTATGGCGAGAATATAGATTTCACTTATCAGGGGGTTGCCGAAGAAATAGCCAAACTACACTTGCTGTTTAACCACTGCAGATTGCGCCGGGGCGACAAAATCTCTGTTATCGGCAAAAATAATTCAAGATGGTGCATTGCCTATATGGCTGCTATCACTTATGGAGCGATTATAGTACCTATATTACAGGATTTTTCACCGAATGATGTTCATCATATTATTAACCATTCGGAATCCGTCTTTCTTTTCACCAGCGATGCGATCTGGGATAATCTTGAAGAAGAAAAAATTCCTTATATTCGTGCTGTCATCTCCCTCAGCGACTTTCATTGCCTACACCAAAAAGATGGCGAGACAGTAGAATACTTTATGAAAAATATCGACGATGAAATGGGAAAAGCTTATCCTAATGGGTATACCAAGGAAGATGTACATTATACTTCACTGTCTAACGACAAAATAATGCTTCTTAACTACACCTCGGGGACAACAGGTTTTAGCAAAGGCGTAATGCTTTCGGGCAACAATCTGGCGGGCAACGTGACTTTCGGCATACGTACGGAATTATTAAAACGAGGAGATAATGTACTTTCATTCTTACCTTTGGCACATGCTTACGGTTGTGCTTTTGATTTTCTCACTGCTACAGCCGTTGGCACACATGTCACTCTGCTCGGCAAGTTGCCTTCGCCAAAGATCATCATGAAGGCTTTTGAAGAAATAAAACCCAATCTTATTATATCTGTACCACTGGTTATTGAGAAAATCTATAAAAATATTGTTCAACCACTGATCAATAAACGTGGCATGAAATGGGCTTTGAATATTCCTCTGCTGGATACACAAATATATACCCAGATAAGAAATAAACTGGTGAGCGCATTTGGAGGAAGGTTTAAAGAAATCATCATTGGTGGTGCGGCTATGAATCCCGAAGTGGAAGAGTTCTTTAATAGAATCAAATTCCCTTTTACAATAGGATATGGTATGACTGAATGTGCACCACTCATCAGCTATGCACCATGGGATGAATTTATTCCTCGTTCTTCAGGCAAGATTTTAGATATCATGAAGGCACGGGTATACAAGAAAAACGCCGATGATGAAATGGGAGAATTACAAATAACCGGTGAAAATGTGATGGTCGGCTATTACAAAAATCCGGAAGCAACAAAAGAAGCTTTTACCGAAGACGGATGGCTCCGCACAGGAGATTCGGGTACTATTGATGAACACGGTAATATATTTATCCGCGGACGTATGAAAACAATGATTTTGACCTCTAACGGGCAAAACATATTCCCTGAGGAAATCGAATCGGAACTCAACAATATGCCATTTATACTAGAATGCCTGATCATAGAAAGAGATAGCAAATTAGTGGCTCTGGTAGTGCCTGACCGTGATTTACTAGGCTCATTGGGACTGGATAAAGAAGACTGCATCAAAACTATTATGGATGAAAACCTGAAAAATCTAAATAAAAATCTGGCGAGCTTCAAAAAAGTAAGCCAAATACAAATCTATCCGACTCCATTTGAGAAGACTCCGAAAAAGAGTATAAAAAGATATTTATATGATAGCATTGCCACTAAATAAACATTTAAAGTCTCAAAACAGGAGGAAAACTCTATTTCTTTAAATTTATGAAAAATATTTTGTTAAAATTGAACAACCTATCACAAAAGTCCATATATTTGCATCGTTTTAAGTACAAAAAATAAGTAATATTTTAAAAGCAAAGAAAATGAAAAAATTAGTATTGATGTTCGCTGTTGTTATGACAGCTATGACTTTCGCATCTTGTGGTAACAAAGCAGCTCAACAAGCACAAGCTGCTGCTGATTCTACTCGTATCGCTGACTCTATTTCTGCTGTTCAAGCTGCTGCTGCTGAAGCTGCTGCTGCAACAGATACAGTTGCTGCTACAGATTCAACTGCTGCTAACGCTGCTGCTGAATAATCGAGCAAAAGAAAAAGGAAACCTGTCATATAGATATGACAGGTTTTTTTGTGTTCAAACCGATCCATTCTATCTAACGGGGGCCGGCCAAACAAATTCTAAAGAGAGAAATATAACCTATATAATTTATAACAAAAATAGGGAATGGATTAAATCCATTCCCTATTTTAAATATTATAATATAAAAAACTACAAACTATTCAGCAACAACTTCGAAAGGTATCTCAAGAGAAACCTCTTTGTGCAATTTAACAGTAGCAGAATATTTACCGATCTCTTTCACTGCATCCTTGATAATAATAGCTTTTCTATCAATTTCGTAGCCCAATTTGCTCAACTCATCAGCCAATTGTACATTAGTTACAGAACCAAAAATCGAGCCTGTTGAACTAACTTTTGTCGCAATTTTCAAAGAAACATCTTTCAACTTAGCAGCTAATGCTTCGGCATCATTTTTGATTTTCTCTAATTTGTGAGCACGTTGTCTCAAATCTTCTGCAAGCATTTTTTTTGCACTGGATGTCGCAATAACTGCTTTTCCCGTAGGAATCAAGAAATTACGACCGTAGCCGGATTTCACATTTACAATATCGTTCTTGTATCCCAAGTTCGACATATCTTCTTTTAAAATAATTTCCATACTATTATCCTCCTTATTTCATCAAATCTGTAACATAAGGCAATAAAGCCAAGTGACGAGCTCTCTTAACTGCCTGAGCTATACGACGTTGGAACTTCAAAGAAGTACCCGTAATACGGCGAGGAAGTATTTTACCCTGCTCATTCAAGAATTTCTTCAAGAATTCAGGATCTTTATAGTCGATATACTTAATACCACTTTTTTTGAAACGGCAATATTTTTTCTTCTTAACATCTACTGAAGGCGGAGTTAAATATCTAATTTCCGATTGATTATTATTTTCCATCACTATTCTCCTTTTTAGTTGATTTTACACTTCTTCTTTTGGCAGCGTATTCGGCAGCATACTTATCCATCCTGAATGTCAGGAAGCGTATTACTCGTTCATCACGACGGAAGTTGACTTCCAAATTGTTAATGACAGACGGATCTGCCTTAAACTCTATCAATTGATAGAAACCTGTAGATTTCTTCTGAATTGGATAAGCCAATTTCTTCAGTCCCCAGTTCTCTTCATTGATAATTTCAGCTCCTTCTTTTTGAAGGATACCTTTAAATTTTTCTACCGTCTCCTTCATCTGAGCATCAGACAAAACGGGAGTTAAAATGAAAACGGTTTCGTATTGATTCATACTAACTTGAAATTAATTAAATTATTT
>JALNVG010000041.1 GCA_023227685.1 Bacteroidaceae bacterium | reverse complement strand
GGGAGAGTAGGTAGCCGCCGTTTTTTTGAAGCCTCTTGAATCTTTATTGATTCAAGAGGCTTCTTCTTTTTATATCCTTCTATCTTTCCGGTGATTACGGTATGATATGGATAAGAAAAGAGGCATTAAAAAGTTTGAACTTTTTAATGCCTCTAATGTTGTTTGTAGCGCGACCCAGGATTGAACTGGGGACCTCATGATTATGAATCATGCGCTCTAACCAGCTGAGCTATCGCGCCATTATTCCAACAATGCGGGTGCAAAGATAGTGCTTTTATTACAAACTCCAAAAAAAAAAATGTTTTTTTTCTTCCTTTGTTTATTACGTATTGTATTTCTTCTTTTTTCTTTGTTTTTATAGAGATAGTAGGATGTTATTTCGCGATAAAGTTATAAATTTGTGTCGTTTATTGAGAACAATGTTTATATATTGGTACATCCAGTGATTTAGTAAAGATGACAAAAGAGAAATTTCATTTAGAATATTTATTGAAGACTACTTCTATTAGCATTCTTTGGGATGCTGTGAGCACTCCGACAGGACTTGAAAAGTGGTTCGCTGATAAAGTTACAACTGTTGATAAAAATGTAGAATTCTATTGGGGAAAGAATGAAATGCGAAGTGCTAAGATTACGGCCATTAGAACTCCTTTATATATTCGTTTTCATTGGCTAGACGATGAGGATGAAAGAACTTATTTCCAAATAAAGATTTTGATGAACGAATTGACTAATGATTATGTTCTTGAGATTACTGATTTTGCGTTATCTAAAGAGATTGATGAATCGAAAAGTCTTTGGAATTCTCAGATTGCGGGGTTAAGGCGCAATTGTGGCTTTTGATTCTTTGTATGTTGTTTTGAACTATTTTTTTTGATTAGATATTTATCGACGAATAATATATAATGCTACGAATAAAGAGATTTGATTTGTTTATTATAAAGAGTTTTTTAATGCTCTTTATAGGTACTTTTTTTATCTGTCTCTTTATCTTCATGATGCAATTTCTATGGCGTTATGTTGATGAATTGGTAGGGAAAGGCCTTGACATGAAGGTCATGGCACAGTTTTTCTTTTATTCGGCCCTATCTTTAGTTCCTGTTTCTCTTCCGTTAGCCGTTTTGCTTGCTTCTTTAATTACTTTCGGTAATTTTGGTGAACGTTTTGAATTATTAGCCATGAAGGCTGCCGGCATTTCTTTGATGAATGTAATGCGTCCTTTGATCTTTTTTGTAGTTGGATTAGTTTTTGTTTCTTTCTATTTTCAGAATATTGTTGGGCCTATGGCGCAAGCTAAGTTGGGTACGCTTATTATTTCGATGAAACAAAAATCTCCCGAGTTGGATATTCCAGAGGGGGTATTCTATTCTGAAATACCAGATAATCAGCTACGTGTCCAAAAGAAAAATCGAAAAACAGGAATGCTTTATGATGTTCTTATTTACAACTTTAAGGATGGTTTTGATAATGCTCATGTTATTTATGCAGATTCAGGAAGAATGGAAATGACAAAAGACAAGCATTATTTATGGCTTCATCTTTATAATGGTGATTTGTTTGAAAATCTGCGCGCACAGAATTTGAGTTCGCAGAATGTGCCATATCGCCGCGAATCATTTTTGCAAAAGCATATTATTATTGAATTTGATTCTGATTTTAATCTAGCTGATGCGAGTATCATGAGTAATCAGTCAAGTGCTAAGGATATGAAGGAATTACAAAATTCTATTGATTCAATTAAGATTGTTGGTGATAGTATAGGTCGAAATTATTATAATGGGTACGCTCAACGTTTATATGGTGACCAACATGTAAGAGAAATAGACTTAAAGGGTAAGAAAGTAAAAATTACTTCTTTAGATAAAGCAAATAAGATTAATGTGGATAGTATATTTAGCACTTTTACTTTAACGGAGAAACAACGTGTGGTAGCGAATGCTCGTCGTGACGTGGAGGATATTGAGAGTGATTTTGATTTTAAGAGTTATACCATGGATCGTAACGATTATGTTTTAAGAAAGCACGAAACAGAGTGGCATAATAAAATTACTATTTCGCTTTCTTGTCTTCTCTTTTTCTTTATTGGTGCTCCTTTGGGGGGTATTATAAGAAAAGGAGGTTTGGGAATGCCGGTTGTAGTGTCTGTACTTGTATTTATTATCTATTATATTATTAATAACACGGGCTATAAAATGGCGCGTGACGGTAAATGGATCGTATGGGTGGGAATGTGGATGAGCACTATGGTATTAGTCCCTTTGGGGACATTCCTGACTTATAAGGCTAATAATGATTCGGTTGTTTTAAATACTGATGCTTATATCGCTTGGCTTAAAAAAATTGTTGGTATTCGCAGTAAACGCCATATGAGTTTGAAAGAGGTCGTTATAGAAGATCCTGATTATATACATCTCCCTGATAAATTGGATGGCTTGTCGACTGATTGCCAAGGCTATATACATAGGAATAAATTAAAGAAAGCTCCGAATTATTCTCGGTTTTGGTTATCGGAAAATAAGGATAATGAAATGGCCGATATTAATGAGCAACTTGAGTTGTTGATAGAAGAAATGTCTAATACTCGTTCGCCTATTATTCTTGATGCGTTACAGGCATATCCGCTGGTATCTACTTCGGCTCATTTGCTTCCGTTTAAAATAAATTGGCTGAATTGGATTTGTGGAATAGTGGTTCCAATTGGATTATTTTTCTATTTTCGTATTTGGATTTTTAGGATACGACTAAATAGGGATTTGGAAAAAATTATTGCGAATAATAAAAGAGTTATCATGTTAATGCAAACAAATAAAATTAAAAAATAGAATTATGGAAGAAATAAAATTGGATAAGATAGAAGACGCTATTGTAGATTTTAAAGAAGGTAAGTTTGTTATAGTGGTCGATGATGCAGATCGTGAAAATGAAGGAGATTTGATTATTGCTGCCGAAAAGATTACTCCCGACAAAGTGAATTTTATGTTAAAGCATGCCAGAGGCGTGTTGTGCGCTCCTATTACGCTTTCGCGTTGTAAAGAGTTGGATTTGCCACATCAGGTAATTGATAATACTTCATCTTTAGGTACACCTTTCACTGTTACTGTTGATAAACTTGATGGATGCACTACCGGTGTTTCTGCCGGCGACCGAGCAGCTACGATATTGGCCTTAGCTGATTCTACTTCAACGCCTTCTTCTTTCGGCCGTCCAGGTCATGTCAGTCCACTTTATGCCCAAGAAAAGGGCGTTTTGAGACGGGCCGGACATACAGAGGCTACGATTGATATGGCCCGTTTAGCCGGACTTTATCCAGCTGGTGCGTTGATGGAAATCATGAACGAGGATGGTTCAATGTCTCGTCTTCCGCAGTTGCGTGAGCTTGCCAATGAGTATGATTTGAAATTAATTTCTATTCATGATTTGATTGCTTACCGATTGAAAGAGGAGTCACTTGTAGTGAAAGGGGTAGAAGTTGATTTGCCAACGGCTTATGGGCATTTCCGTTTGATACCTTTCTGTCAGAAGTCTAATGGCTTTGAGCATGTGGCGATATTTAAGGGTACCTGGGATGAAGATGAGCCGATTCTTGTTCGCGTACATTCATCATGTATGACAGGAGACATTTTTGGATCTATGCGCTGTGATTGTGGAGAACAACTTCACAAAGCTATGCAGATGATTGATAAAGCGGGCAAAGGTATTGTTGTTTATATGAATCAGGAAGGCCGTGGCATCGGTTTGATGAATAAGATAGAAGCCTATAAACTTCAAGAAGAAGGTTATGATACAGTGGATGCGAATATCCATTTAGGTTTTGATCCTGACGAACGGGATTATGGTGTTGGTGCGGAGATCCTTCGTGAGTTGGGTGTGCATAAGATGAAATTGATGACCAATAATCCGGTGAAACGTGTAGGTTTGGAGGCTTATGGGTTGCAGATTGTAGAAAATGTGCCTATGGAGATTGCTCCAAATAAATATAATGAGAAGTATTTAAAAACGAAAAAAGAAAGAATGGGTCATACATTACATTTTAATAAGTAATTACCTTTTTGCTTTTTATTCTCACGTTTTATTACTTATTTTGCAGTGATTTTAACTCAAGATTATAAAATAGATATAAAATGAACAAGTTATCAGACCGTTTGAATAGTTTGTCGTCGTCAGCTACTTTGGCTATGTCCCAAAAGAGTGGCGAGCTGAAAGCTCAAGGCGTTGATGTAATTAATTTGAGTGTGGGTGAACCGGATTTTAATACTCCGGACCATATTAAAGAAGCAGCAAAAAAAGCAATTGATGAGAATTATTCTAAATATTCACCAGTTCCCGGTTATCCTGCTTTGCGCAAGGCTATAGTTGGAAAATTGAAAAAAGAGAATGGTTTGGATTATACGATCACTCAAATTTCTTGTTCTAATGGCGCAAAGCAGTGTGTATGCAATGCTGTACTTGCGTTAGTGAATCCCGGAGATGAGGTAGTAATTCCTGCACCTTATTGGGTAAGTTATCCTGAAATGGTGAAATTGGCCAATGGAAAACCTGTTTTTGTATCGGCTGGTATTGATCAGAATTTCAAGATTACTCCTGCACAACTGGAAGCCGTTATTACACCGAAGACGCGGGCCTTTATTCTTTGTTCGCCCTCAAATCCTACCGGTTCCGTATATAATAAAGAAGAGTTGGCCGGTTTGGCCAATGTATTAATTAAACATCCGGATGTGATTGTTATTGCTGATGAGATTTATGAACATATTAATTATATAGGTAAACATTATAGTCTCGCCCAGTATCCGGGGATGAAGGAAAGAACGGTTATTATCAATGGTGTTTCCAAGGCTTATGCTATGACCGGTTGGAGAATTGGTTTCATGGCCGGACCGGAATGGATTATTAAAGGATGTAACAAGTTGCAAGGACAATATACGTCCGGTCCATGTTCAGTTTCCCAAAAAGCTGCAGAAGCTGCTTATACCACTTCTCAAGTAGAGGTTGGAAAAATGTGTAAAGCTTTTGAGCGCCGACGTGATTTGATTGTTAAATTGGCCAAGGATGTTCCCGGGTTTGAAGTAAATATTCCTGAAGGAGCCTTTTATTTATTCCCTAAATGTTGTTCATATTTTGGAAAATCGGTCAACGATTGTACGATAACTTCTGCCGAAGATTTGGCGATGTTTTTGCTCAATGATGCCCATGTAGCCTGTGTGGGAGGAACATCTTTTGGTGATCCGGAGTGTATCAGAATGAGTTATGCGACAAGTGACGAGAATATTGTTGAAGCGATTAGACGTATTAAAGTGTCGCTGGCAAAATTGAAATAAAGTTATGGTGACAATTTCATGTTGTTATGATAACTGATTGATATTATTTATAAAAGAAGAAAGGCTGTTTCCATTATGGAAGCAGCCCTTTTTAATTTCTTCGATTGTATTATTCTCCCGGATGTATAGCTTCGTTAGGACATACTTCTGCGCATGTTCCACATTCTGTACATGTATCTGGGTCAATGTGATAAATATCACCTTCTGAAATTGCTCCTACAGGACACTCGTCAATGCAAGTTCCGCAAGCAATACAATCATCGCTAATTACGTAAGCCATTTTTGTTAATTTAATTTGATTAGTACTAATTTATCGCGACAAATATAGGACTTTTCTTCTTTCATTGTTCTCTTATTTACTTAATTTCCTTTAATTTGTATATTATATAATCGATCAAGGCTTTTTAATCTATCGATTAATTTGTATTTTTGTATTTTATAATCCAATAATAAAAGCGATATGCCATTAAAATTACCAGATAAACTCCCGGCTATTGATTTACTTAAAAAGGAGAATATATTTGTTATTGATGCGTCCAAAGCTACGAAACAGGATATTCGTCCGCTTAGAATTGTGATTTTGAATCTCATGCCGTTAAAGATAACGACAGAAACTGATTTAATAAGGTTGTTGTCGAATACTTCGCTTCAGGTGGAAATTTTATTCATGAAGATTAAAAGCCATACTCCCAAAAATACACCGATAGAACATATGAAAGCGTTTTATCTTGATTTTGATGAGATTCGCAATCAAAAGTTCGATGGTATGATTATCACAGGTGCACCTGTTGAACAGATGGATTTTGAAGAAGTTAATTATTGGCAGGAAATAGCCGATATTTTTGAGTGGACGCATGCTCATGTCACTTCAACATTGCATATTTGTTGGGCAGCGCAGGCCGGCCTTTATTATCATTATGGTATAAGGAAGTATGCGTTGGAAAAGAAGATGTTCGGCGTTTTCAAGCATCATGTGCTTAGTCCGCAGCATCCGCTGTTCCGTGGGTTTGATGATGTCTTTTATGTCCCGCACAGTCGGTATACCGAAGTACATAAAGATGATATTTTGAAAGAGCCCGCACTTACGTTGCTTTCCGAATCTGATGAGTCCGGTGTATATATTGTTGAAGGGCGTGGTGGTCGCGAGTTTTATGTGACCGGTCATTCGGAATATTCTCCTGATACTTTGGATATTGAATATCGGCGTGATTTGTCAAAAGGATTACCGATAGAGATGCCCCAAAATTATTATATAGATAACAATCCATCCAAGGGACCGCAGGTTTCATGGCGTGCACATGCTCATTTGTTGTTTTCAAACTGGTTGAATTATTTTGTATACCAGGAGACACCTTATAATATTGAGGATATCAAATAATGTTTCAAACATATAAGCAATGATTAAAACGCGAAAAATAGAATTACTGGTACCGGCCAAAGATTTGAATTGTGGATTGGAAGCTATTAATCACGGTGCAGATGCTGTTTATATAGGTGCTCCGAAGTTTGGAGCACGTGCTTCAGCTGTCAATTCTTTTGAGGATATAGCATCTCTGGTGGAGTATGCTCATCTTTTTCGTGCTAAAATATATGTTACGGTAAATACGATTTTAGGTGATGATGAATTGCCCGAGATGGAAACGATGATTCATCGGTTGTATGATATCGGTGTTGATGCATTGATTGTGCAGGATATGGGAATAACCAAACTTAATCTTCCGCCTATACCCCTCCATGCAAGTACGCAGATGGATAATAGAACAGTGCAGAAAGTGAAGTTTTTGAGTGAAGTTGGCTTTTGTCAGGTTGTTTTGGCGCGCGAACTTTCTCTTAATGAGATTTCCCATATTCATGAAAGTTGTCCCGAAGTACCTTTGGAAGTTTTTGTTCATGGATCTCTCTGCGTGAGTTATAGCGGACAGTGTTATGCCAGCCAATATAGTTTCGGGCGTAGTGCCAATAGAGGAGAGTGTGCACAGTTTTGCCGATTGCCTTTTGATTTGGTGGATGCCGCAGGCAAAGTGATTTTGAAAAATAAGCATCTGCTATCTTTAAAAGATATGAATCGAAGTGAGGAACTCGAGCAATTGCTTGATGCTGGAGTATCTTCGTTGAAAATAGAGGGACGGTTGAAGGATATATCTTATGTAAAGAATGTGACTGCAGCGTACCGTGAGAAGTTGGATGAAATATTTGCTCGTAGAAAAGAGTATGTTCGTTCTTCTTCAGGTCAAAGTCATATAAGTTTTGATCCGCAGTTGGATAAAAGTTTTAACCGTGGTTTCACAGATTATTTCCTGAAGGGTCGTCATGAGAACGTGTCATCTTTTGATACACCCAAATCGATTGGCGAAGAAATGGGAGTGGTGAAAGAAGTTCGTGACAATTATTTGATCGTGGCAGGAATTAAACCTTTCCATAATGGAGACGGTGTTTGTTTTTTTAATGACTCGGGTATTTTGGAGGGATTTCGTATTAATAGGGTGGAGAAAGGAAACAAACTTTTTCCGAAAGAAATGCCTCATGTGAAACCCCATACGTTGGTTTATCGTAATTACGACCAAGAGTTTGAGCACTTACTCTCTCATTCTACTGCCGAAAGGAAAATAGGAGTTCATGTCCTATTGAGTGAAAACAATTTCGGATTTTCATTATCCTTAGTAGATGAAGACAACTTGCATGTTACGCTTGCACTACCTTACAAGAAGGAACTTGCCCGTACTCCGCAGTTGGAGAATATAAAAAGACAACTTGTCAAATTAGGAAATACGCCGTTTGATGTGCTGGATATTGAAGTTTCGCTTACAAAGAATTGGTTTCTTCCATCTTCTGTCCTTACCGATTTGCGCAGAGATGCTGTTGAAAAACTGATAGCCGTCCGCCACACTACCTATCCACGTGAATTAGCTGTTCTGAAAGCAACGGATTGTGTCTATCCGCAGACATCATTGACCTATTTGGGAAATGTGATGAATGCACGTGCCTTTTCTTTTTACAAGGAGCATGGTGTACAAGATATCAAGCCGGCTTTTGAAAAAAAAGCTGTAGATGATGTCGTGCTTATGTTTTGTAAGCATTGTCTTCGTTATAATATGGGTTGGTGTCCTACTCATCAAACCGGTCGGTCACCATATAGAGAACCATATTACTTGGCCTTATCCGATGGAAAACGTTTCCTATTGGAATTCGATTGCAAGGAATGTATGATGAAAGTTAAGCCAGAGGTTCAATCATGAAAAAAAATCAGGAGAATAAGTTAATTGTTCGGAAATTAATAAGGAAGTTCAAGCTACCCGATTCGTTTCTTGGCTTATTACCTCTTTTTTTGATCTTTTTATTCATTTTTTCATCTTGTGAATATTCCCGTCCGGATTTGTCATCATCAAAGATGCCCCAGCGTGCAAAAGATTCGTTGAAGTATCTTTACGAACGTCATTATACGTGGAATTCAAATTTTAAAGTAATTGGCGATTCCATATTTTTGAAATGTCTTCCGATTGAAAACCGGTTTATTACTTTACATAAAGGTGATCGGGTAGTTGTGGCGGATATTGCTGTTCATCCCAAGGATAGTGTGGATAGCGTATGGGTGAAACTGGCTCATACACAGGATATGCAGGGGTGGGTACATGAAAAGAATTTGATTCGATATTTTGTACCTACTGATATTATATCTCAAGGCATTTATTATTTTAGCGATACTCATTTACCTGCTTTTATTGGTGTTTGTACACTGTTTGTTTTCTTTTATCTTATTCGGAGGTTCAGGCGTAGCCGTTTGCAGTTGGATGATTTTAGGGCGATAGACTTGAATTATTTATTCTTCCTTTGTATTTTGATATCCTTTAGTGCCACTCTTTATGAATCCATGCAAGTCTTTTTGCCTCAAACATGGCAGCATTTTTATTTCAATCCCACTTTGTCACCGTTTAAAGTGCCGTTTATTCTTTCTGTTTTCTTGATAAGTTTCTGGGCTATATTAGTTGCCGGACTGGTAGCTATAGAAGATTTGTTCAGACATCTTTCGCCATCCGCCGCTATTTATTATTTTTTCGGCTTGACGACTTGTTGTATCTTTTGTTATTTCTTTTTTATTTTAGCCACACAATATTACGTGGGATATTTCTTTTTGATAGGTCTGATCATTGTCTTTTTTAAGAAAATGAATAGAACCGGAATTTACAAATATCGTTGTGGACATTGTGGAAGGAAATTGAAATCGAAAGGTATTTGTCCCTATTGCGGGGTGAGAAATGAGTAATCAGTGATGATTAATTAGATTAGATTTGGTCAACATCCACGTAACCGTTCATCACAGCATAAATCGTTAGTCCTGACACCGATTTGATGCCAAGTTTCTCTGTTATATTTTTTCGATGAGTAATGACAGTGGTAATACTGATGTTCAATTTATCGGCAATCTCCTTATTAATAAATCCTTTTGTAATCAGTACGAGAACTTCTATTTCACGTGCGGAAAGTAAATCCGATTGTTTCTTTTGCTGTACCTGCATCCCTTTAATCGGATAGCCGAATCGGTGGGCGTGTTGATGAAGGCGGAGCATACTTTTTGCTAATTTTTCTTCATCGTCATAGATGTTGAGTACGGCAAAATCGGAAAGCTGAAATTGAGGACTGTTACCTCCCAAGAGTATTGTTTTGTGTTTGCGTTGATAAAAAAAAGCATTGTGTTCCATGAAAATTTGCGGAGAGACAAAGTAATGCATGTACATATCAGGTGTATCATCCATTAATTCGGCATAGTTGTGAAAGACACGTATGACAGCCATCGGGATAATCTGTTCCATCAACCCCTTTAATCCTATGCACGTCAGTGCATTAGCATCAACGATTGCAATCTCGGGTATAATGGGCTTTTTAGAAGGCTGACTGTTGTTCTTTTCTTTTTCTGTGTTTTCTCTCTCCATCTTTTTTACATGAAATAGGTTTTAACTGCTTCTGCGCATCTTTCTCCGTCAATAGCTGCCGAAACGATACCGCCTGCATATCCAGCACCTTCACCGCAAGGGAATAATCCCCGGATACCGATATGTTGCAGAGTTTCTTTGTCTCTTATAATACGAATGGGAGATGATGTACGTGTCTCTACCCCTATTACCACTGCCTCGTTAATTAACAATCCACGGCTGGAATGTGCAAATAATTTAAAGCCTTCAGTCAGTCGGCTACTGATAAATTCGGGTAACCAGAAGTGAAGAGGCGAGGAAACAAGTCCCGGGCTATAAGATGAATCAGGAAGATTGGAACTTAGTTTTTTAGTTGTAAAGTCGACCATTCGTTGTGCAGGTGCCGTTTGTTTCATGCCACCCTGTATCCAGCATTGATGTTCCAGTTCTTCTTGAAAGTGAAGAACAGAAAGTTGTTTTTTATTAATATCCTCACATTCTTCTGTTGAGAGGGTAGGATTGATGGCAAGAAGAAGTTCGTTCTGCTTTTCTGCCAAAGTATCGTCTTCTATTTTCCAGTTCTCTTGTTCCAGATCTTCGGGGTGAAGTTCGACTACCATTCCCGAATTGCTCCATTTCGAACCGCGGTTGGAGGGCGACATACCGTTAACAACTATTTCTTCCGCTCCACTGGCAGCCGGTACGACAAAGCCGCCCGGACACATACAGAAACTATAAACGCCTCGGCCTTCCACTTGCGCTGCAAAACTATATTCGGCGGCAGGCAGAAATTTCCCCCGTCCGTTTTTATTGTGATATTGTATGCGATCAATGGTTTGAGAAGGATGTTCCATCCGGACACCAACAGCGGTACCCTTGGCTTCGATAGCTATATGATTGGCTGCCAACCAGCGGTATACATCGCGGGCTGAATGTCCGGTGGCCAAAATAACCGGGCCTAGAAATGTTTCGTTCTTATCTGTTTCGATACCTTTTATATCATCTTTTTCGATAATAAGTGATGTCATGCGGGTTTCAAAATGTACCTCGCCACCACAACCGATAATGGTATGTCGCATATTCTCTATCACTTGTGGTAGTTTGTCTGTTCCGATATGCGGATGTGCATCTGCCATGATAGCTGTTGATGCACCATGTTGGCAGAAGATATTCAGTATTTTCTCCACATTGCCATGTTTCTTGCTACGTGTATAAAGTTTGCCGTCAGAGTAAGCACCGGCACCACCTTCGCCGAAACAGTAGTTTGATTCGGGATTCACCGTTTGTGTCTTACTAATCAGTGCTATATCTTTCTTTCGCTCGTGAACATCTTTCCCTCGTTCCACGATAATCGGGCGCAGGCCCAATTCGATAAGATGCAAGGCTGCAAACAGTCCGCCGGGACCGGCTCCAACAACGATAACTTGCGGTTTCCCTTCCACATTGTTATATATAGTCTGTTGAAACTCCTCATCCGTAGGTTTTTCGTTGACATAAGCGCGAACTTTCAGATTAACAAAGATCGTTCGTTGTCGAGCATCAATACTTCTTTTCAATATGCGGGTTGCTGTAATTTCTTCCAGGTTCAATCCTTTTTCCTGAGAAAGATATGTTTTTAATTGCTGTTCGTCAGCTGCTATTTCGGGTAAAACCCGGAGTTGGTATTCTTGTATCATAATACTTTTTTAATCACGTTTAATAAATGAAAATCACCCGAAGAGAGCTCTAAAAGCTTCTTCCACTTTTCTGACAGGTACTAATTCTATATTTAATTTCTTCTTTTCCAGTCCTTGCAAATTATATTTGGGCAACAGAAACTGTTTGAATCCCAGCTTTTCTGCTTCGCTGATGCGTTGTTCAATCCTGCTTACGGGACGAATTTCACCCGATAGTCCGATTTCACCGGCCATGCAGATGCCTGATTCTATTGCTACATCCATATTTGAAGAAAGAATGGCACTAATAACGGACAAGTCAATAGCCGTATCGTTCACTTTCAATCCTCCAGCTATATTTAAAAAAACATCCTTTTGTGCCAGTTTGAAGCCAACCCGTTTTTCGAGTACGGCCAACAGCATGTTCATCCTTCTGATGTCGAAACCGGTGGCCGAACGTTGTGGATTTCCATAAACAGCGGAGCTGACCAGTGCTTGTGTTTCAATCAGAAACGGGCGGACACCTTCGATGGCCGAAGCAATAGCAACACCGCTCATTCCCTCGTGGTCCTGACTAAGCAGCAGTTCCGAAGGGTTGGTCACTTGACGTAATCCATCTTGTCTCATCTCATAAATACCCAGTTCCGAAGTGCTTCCAAACCGGTTTTTTATACTTCGCAGGATGCGGTACATATAATGTTGGTCGCCTTCAAATTGAAGAACGGTATCGACAATATGTTCCAAAACCTTCGGCCCGGCTATCGTTCCTTCTTTATTGATATGTCCGATGAGGATGACCGAGGTTTGTGTTTCTTTTGCAAAACGGAGAATGGAAGCCGCACATTCGCGGATCTGGCTGATACTACCCGGGGTAGAATCGACGTTTTCCGTATAAATAGTTTGGATGGAATCGAT
Organism: Bacteroidaceae bacterium; assembly: GCA_023227685.1. Classification (GTDB taxonomy): domain Bacteria; phylum Bacteroidota; class Bacteroidia; order Bacteroidales; family Bacteroidaceae; genus JALNVG01. The sequence goes on along the minus strand of JALNVG010000041.1, from coordinate 2,129 downwards.
AATGACCAAATCGGGATGAGTGTTCTTGATATGTACAAAAATCTGTTCCAGAGATGTTTCGCATAAGATAAGACAATCACTTGAATTTTTTGAGAGACGGTCGGCGCGCAATTTGAGTTGTCTTGCACTCTCTTCACCGGAGATGTATAAGACACGCTTTTCCGTCATTTGCAATACGGTTTGCATCACAAGAGTCGATTTTCCGATGCCGGGCTCACCGCCAAGCAGAACTAACGACCCCGGAACGAGTCCGCCGCCAAGCACCCTGTTCAATTCTTCATCATGCATAGGGATGCGTGGTTCGTCGGTCGCGTCAATTTCGCTGAGCGTTATAGGTTTTGGCTTGGCTGTTTCAATACCAGAAGTGGAACGTTTAGTTGTCGGTTCTTTTCGGATAATCTGTTCCACAAAAGTGTTCCATTCACCACACGACGGACATTTCCCTACCCATTTCAGAGATTCTTGACCGCAGTTGCTGCAAACATAAACAGATTTTTCTTTAGCCATCCTCTTGTTCTTTTTGCAAAGATAGTTGTTTTTATGTGTTTTTCCTTTATAAATAGGTCCTTTTTATTTTACTGTTTTCCTGTTTTGAGTCTTGTTTTTTTAATCTTTTTACGTGTTTGTCATAAAAAAAACGATAAATATGATAGAATGATTATTTTTATTGTTATTTTTGCCTCAATTAAAAACAAAAAAAGTAGAAATTATCGCTATGCTAATCAACTATCCGCATACATTTACTTATATGTGCACCGCAACCGCCACCCCTAGGGGTTGAGAGATAGTCTTGTGTTTCTATGTGATTCACGCCTATGTTTAATTAGGCATTTTCAATATTAATTTTATTATTCTTTAATAACCCTACTGTCCGATAGCGCGGGCAGGGTACAAATTCGATATTTTCATGAAAGTAATGAAATTTGGCGGGACATCCGTAGGTTCCGCGAAAAGTCTTTTAAATGTAAAAGAGATTGTAGAGTCGGCCCAAGAGCCGGTAATCGTTGTCGTTTCCGCTTTAAACGGTATTACCGATAAACTGATTAACACTTCAAAGATGGCTTCAAGAGGTGACTCCGGTTATGAACAAGAATACCAGGAGATTGTAATCAGGCATATGAGTCTGATTGATGAGATCATTTCTGAAGGTAAAGGAAAATCAGCATTAAAAATCCGTATTGACGGTCTTCTTCATGAATTGAAAGATATTCTGGAGGGTATATTCCTGATTAAAGATTTATCTACTAAAACCTCCGATGCCGTTGTCAGCTATGGTGAGCGACTATCTTCATTGATTGTAGCAGAGTTGATAGATGGTGCACGGTGGTTTGATTCCCGCAAGTTTATAAAGACAGAAAAGAAGTTTGTCAAACATACGCCCGATAGTGATTTGACAACAAGTCTTATCAAAGAGACTTTTCGTGAATTGCCACGGATTTCACTTGTGCCCGGTTTTATTGCCAGTGACAAGGTGTCCGGCGAGATAACCAATCTCGGTCGCGGAGGTTCCGATTATACGGCAGCCATTATTGCTTCGGTGCTTGATGCCAAAATATTGGAAATCTGGACTGATGTGGATGGCTTTATGACAGCCGATCCCCGGGTGATTAAGGGAGCGTATACCATTAGCGAATTAAGCTATGTAGAGGCGATGGAACTTTGCAACTTTGGTGCGAAAGTCATTTATCCGCCAACAATTTATCCGGTTTGTCATAAAAATATTCCTATTCTGGTTAAGAATACATTCAATCCAGAGGGTAAGGGTACTATTATTCGGCAAGATGTTATCAGTCCGCAGGGCAAGTCAATCAAAGGCATGTCGTCTATCAATGATACAAGTTTGATTACTGTCACGGGACTCGGTATGGTCGGTGTTATCGGTGTGAACTATCGTATTTTTAAAGTTTTGGCAAAGAGCGGGATCAGTGTATTCCTTGTCTCTCAGGCTTCTTCGGAGAATAGTACATCAATCGGTGTTCGCGATTCTGAAGCCGATCTTGCATGTATAGTGCTCAATGAAGAGTTTGAAAAGGAAATTAAGATGGGTGAGATTTCACAAATCGCAGCCGAAAAGAATCTGGCGACGGTAGCAATTGTCGGCGAGAATATGAAACATACACCCGGCATTG
>JALNVG010000040.1 GCA_023227685.1 Bacteroidaceae bacterium | reverse complement strand
TGATCCCATTTCGGCTATTTGCTTCTGTATACTTCTTTTCGAACCTTGTCCGATAGCAAGCATCGTAATTACCGAGGCCACACCGATAATTATACCGAGCATGGTAAGAAATGAACGCAGTTTACTGCTGGCCAATGCCCTCAGGGCTATCTTTAATAAATTAGTTCCATTCATGATTTTGTCTTTTAATCATCAGCATTCCGAGGCAACTCTGCTAAGGCCTTTGCCGCCGATAATATTTCATTATTAATTTTGTCTTCTATTACATGCCCATCTCTTAAACGAATATTACGGCTGCTATATTGGGCGATAACCGGATTATGAGTAACAAAAATGATTGTTCTTCCTTCGGCATAAAGCTTTTGAAAGAGAACAAGTATCTCCGAAGATGTGCGGGTGTCCAAGTTTCCCGTTGCTTCATCGGCCAAAATCACAGCAGGTCTATTGACCAAAGCCCGTGCAATAGCTACACGTTGCATCTGCCCACCAGACATTTGATTGGATTTGTGCTCTAACCTGTCGCTAAGTCCTACGGCATCTAGAGCATCAATTGCCCTTTTGCGACGTTCGGATGCAGAAACAGAGGAATTATACATTAATGGCAATTCAACATTCTCTAACGCAGTGGTTTTAGCTAGCAGATTATAATTCTGAAAAACAAAACCTATTTTTCGGTTTCTTAATATGGCGCGTTGTGATTTGCTCATCGAACGAACGGCAACTCCATCAAGTAAATATTCTCCGCTGGTTGGTGTATCAAGACAGCCCAAAGTATTGAGCAAAGTGGATTTTCCGGAACCGGATGCACCCATGATCGTTACAAATTCACCTTCTGTGATATTAAACGAAACACCACGCAGAGCATGTACTGTTTCGTTCCCAACTTGAAAGTTGCGTTTTATATTTTGTAATTCTATAACTGTTTTATTCATGCTAATTCATTATTTGTTGCACTAATACCTATTGAAAACTAAACATCTGTTATTTCTTTTTACTATTCGGGCGACTTGGCATAAACGGATTCTTTTCGCTGCTGCTGTCGGTAGAGTTGGATATTTCTTCATCCTGCCCACGATCTTCAGCTTTCATTCCGGTCACAACTTTAGTACCTTCGGCTATTCCACTTACTATTTCAGTATTGATTCCATTGGTGATGCCAATCTCAATAGGATAAGCGGTAAAAGAATTTCCATTATGCACCCATAACTTGTTTTTCCCATCACAATTCTTTATTTTAACATCATTCCCTATTAGTTTGGCCGGATTAAAACGTAGTGCTTTTGCCGGAACACAAAGAACGTTTTCTTTATTTTGAGTATATATAGTGACATTGGCTGTTAATCTCGGTTTAAGTTTCAAATCCGGATTTTGAGCGGAAATAACAACTTCATAAGTAATAACCGTAGAACTACTACTACTACTTGAACTGGAATCATCGCCGAGGCGTATTTGTGTTACTTTGCCTTCAAATGTTTCGTTAGGATATGCGTCAACTGTAAAAATAGCACGTTCACCTTGCTCTATTCCTGCAATATCAGCTTCATCTACATCAGCTACAACTTGCATCTGAGTTAAGTCGGCAGCAATAACAAATAATGTTGGAGTTGAGTAACCTGAAGCTACTGTTTGTCCAGCCTCAACATCACGACTGATAACAACACCAGTAATAGGAGAGGTAATAGTAGCATAAGAAAGATTACGTTTTGACTTGTTTAGTGTAGCTAAGCTACTGTCATAAGTACTTTTGGCTTTTTTATAATTATAAACCGATTCTTCGTAATCAGTGTCACTAATCAATTGTTTAGCGTGAAGTTTTTCGTTACGCTCATAATTCTTTTTTTCGTAAATATAATCAGCTTTAGCTCCGTCATAAGTTGCTCGAGCAGAAGCCAATTCAAGTTGCAACGTTGCACGATCCATTTCGGCAATAAGCTGACCTTTTTTGACTACTGAATTATTATCTACATAAATCTTGTCAATAATACCTGAAACTTGAGTACCGACTTTTACTTCAGTCACCGGTTCAATGGTGCCGGTAGCTGTAATGGACTTCGAGATGTTTCCCCTGGATACTACTGCTGTGGCATACGTGATGTTGCTATTTCCTTTCGAACTGCCAAAAAACTTAATGGCAATAATAACAACTACAATGGCTGCAATTGTAATAAAAACGATTTTTTTAGTTTTCATTATATTTATTTTTATATGATTCGTGCTTATTCTTACTTGATTATAAAGAAATTTTTTCTCCCCGATAGAATTTAAGGAGTTGTATATTTAGAATTGCCATGTATTTGGCTTGCAATTGCTCTTGTTTAGCTTGAAGAAGATTATTCTTTTCAGTCAACAGATCGACAGTATTTTTCATACCCAAGTTGAACTGCTCGCTTACAAGATCGTAACTGGTTTGTGTACTTTTCAACTTTTCATCAGCGGCAGCAAATTGTTGTTGTGCACTATTTGCATCCAACCATAGGCTCTCGATAGTCTTATATAGGGTCTTTTGATCATCAAGCAAATCTAGTTGGCTAGTCTGATAGGAAAGTTGTGCCTTTTCGACAGCACTTTTATTTGAGCGATTATCAAAAATAGGAAGACTTAGAGAAAGACCGATAGTGTTTCTCAAACTATTTTTCATTTGTTGTGCATAGCTGTAATCGCTGCCACTTGCCGTCGTCGTTCCAACACCTCCGGAAAGACTGATTGTAGGAGCATATGCAGCTTTAGCTATACTGATACCCAGTTTTGAAGCCTTGATATTTAATTTTCCAGACTGGATTTCAGGACGTTCCGCCAATGCGGCCAGATATACATCAGCCTTGTTTGGCAAAGGTAAAAGTACGTTGTCCGTATTTAAAGTTGGTATATATAAATTCATTTTCTCCTCGCCATCCAGTTCAAGTAATTGTTTAAGTTGAAGTTCGTAGTTGGCAAGTGTGGCCTGTGAAGTAACAAGTTCGTATTTATTGCTACTCACTTCTGACTTGAGTTGAGCAACATCGGCCTTGGCTAGACTACCGGCTTTAAACAGCTCCTCGCCCCGATTATATTCGGCTTGCGATACCTTTAAGGTACTACTATTAATTGTTACCGATTCTGCTGCATATAGAATTTGTACGTATATTTTCGTGATAGATTCTTTAATTTCATTTTCAGACTCGTTTACTCCTAAATCCGAAATCTGTTTGTCTAGATAATTCTGCTTAATGGTTTTTGATCGCTTGCCGCCGTTGAAAAGTGTGTACGAAGCATTTAATCCGAAACTACCGGAATAAGTGGTCTTGCTTGTACTACTCAAAACCTCGCTACCACTTACATAACTGCTTGATTCTTGATATGGGCGATTCACCAGGTCATGACTGGTTGAAAACGTAAGATCAGGAAATAAAGCAGCTTTTGCTTTTTTCAAATCCACTTCACTACTGGCAGCTGTAATACGGTCCTTTCGAATCTGTATATTATTCTGTAAAGCATAATCTATACAGTTTTGCAGATTCCATTCAGCTGGTAGCTTTGAATGAACGAGTGAAGAATCATTACTTATAACGGCAGAATTCTTAGTTTGAATATTCTGTGCCTGAAGCAAAGAACTAACGCCCCCGAACTCTAGTAAAAGAGCTGTTATAACGGTCAATCTTTTAATTTTTATCATAGGAATTAATGTTATATTATCAATATTATGAAACAAAAGTAGAATATCTGAACCAATCATACAAATAAGATAGACAAACTATGATTTTTTATCGCCTAAAGTCTTAATTATAAAGATAAGACTCTTTTATTCATTAAATATAGGTATTTTAATAGAAAAAACTAAATTGATTTGGCTTCAATATGAAAATTTGTATATTTGTAACCAACAATAATCTATTACGACCTATCGATGAAACATGCTTTATATAAAATAAGATACACCATATATAATGTATGGTGCTTTTATATTGAAGGCTTCCGTAGTATGACTGTGGGGAGGACTCTTTGGATAATAATTCTCTTAAAAATTTTTGTGATATTCTTTATTCTCAGAATATTCTTTTTCCCTAATATTTTAGGTTCGCAACCCAATGATAAGGCCAAAGGAATAGTTGTGAGTAATGAGTTGATAGAACGGGCTACTCACAGTAACCCATAACACACAGCATAAATCTAATAATAAACAACATAAACTGATAACCGATAATGATTGAAAACATAGACACTTCTTTAATAGATTGGTCGAGAGCACAATTTGCTCTTACAGCGATGTATCATTGGATCTTTGTACCTTTGACACTTGGTCTGGCTATAATAATAGGAATAATGGAGACCATCTATTATCGTACAAATGATGAATTCTGGAAGAGTACTGCGAAGTTTTGGATGAGACTTTTCGGTATTAATTTTGCTATTGGTGTTGCTACGGGATTAATTCTCGAATTTGAATTTGGTACCAATTGGAGCAACTATTCTTGGTTTGTAGGTGACATTTTCGGTGCCCCTTTAGCCATTGAAGGTATTTTGGCTTTCTTTATGGAATCAACCTTTATTGCGGTAATGTTTTTCGGTTGGAACAAGGTAGGTAAGGGCTTTCATTTGGCTTCAACATGGCTCACCGGAATTGGCGCAACTCTATCTGCCTGGTGGATTCTGGTAGCCAATGCATGGATGCAATATCCTGTGGGAATGACCTTTAATCCGGATACGGTACGTAATGAAATGACTGATTTCGTAGCTGTTGCCACATCACCGATTGCTGTAGATAAGTTCTTTCATTCAGTACTTTCAGGATGGGTACTCGCTGCAATTTTTGTAGTTGGTGTGAGTTGTTGGTATCTTTTGAAAGATAGGAATAAGAAATTTGCTCTGGCTAGCATCAAAATCGGAGCAATTATGGGACTGGTCTCTTCCGTACTTCTTGTAGTTTCGGGTGATAATTCCGGTTATCAGGTGGGCAAGAAACAACCGATGAAACTTGCGGCGATTGAAGGATTGTATAGGGGAAGCAAAAATGCGGAACTTACAGCTGTCGGCGTAATGAATCCTTCAAAAAAAACTTTTGACGACGGTATCAAGCCCTTTCTTTTTAAGGTGGAATTTCCCCATCTGTTATCTCTATTGGCCGATCATGATTTTCACTCTTTCGTACCCGGGGTACAAGATATAATTAATGGTGGCTATCAGCAAAAAGATGGTACAATAGCATTATCCGCCACTGAAAAAATAAAAAGAGGAAAGCTGGCGATTGTCTCACTTTCAAAATATAGAAAGGCAAAACGCGAAAACAGATTGGATGATGCTCAAGTAGCCTATAAATCGTTGATGCAGAATATGCCTTATTTCGGATATGGTTATATTAAAGATGTACATCAACTGGTACCCAATGTCCCACTCAATTTTTATGCTTTTCGAGTAATGGTGACATTGGGCATGTATTTCATTTTGTTTTTTATTGTTACATTGTTTTTGAGTTGCAAAAATAAATTATCAGGGATGAAATGGATGCATTGGGTAGCTATACTTACTATCCCATTGGGATATATAGCCGGACAGGCCGGATGGATAGTTACCGAAACTGGACGTCAGCCATGGACTATCCAAGATATGCTTCCGGTAGGTGCTGCTATTTCAAAGTTGAATGTAAGCTCCGTACAGACAACGTTCTTTATTTTTTTACTTTTTTTTACTGTTATGCTGATAGCCGGATGTACGATTATGATAAAATCAATAAAAAAAGGTCCCGGAATTGAGAACTAGTTATTGATCGTTGTTGCTGATAAACAAAAATAAATTAAATATTAATATCATGATTTTACTTCAACAATATTGGTGGTTCATTATTTCACTGCTGGGTGCTCTTTTGGTTTTCTTGTTATTTGTGCAAGGAGGTAATTCATTACTCTTTTGTCTTGGTAAAACAAAACAGGAGCGTAAACTAATGGTTAATTCCACAGGGCGTAAATGGGAGTTAACCTTTACTACACTCGTAACCTTTGGCGGTGCATTTTTTGCATCGTTTCCGCTGTTTTACAGTACAAGTTTCGGTGGTGCATATTGGTTGTGGATGATTATCCTTTTCAGCTTTGTACTACAGGCTGTGAGTTATGAGTTTCAGAGCAAAAAGGGGAATTTGCTCGGAGAGAAAACATATCAGATATTTCTCGTTATCAATGGAATAATAGCACCGATATTACTGGGCGGCGCCGTAGCCACATTTTTCACGGGTTCCGACTTCTATGTTCAGAAAGAAAGTTTGATGAATATAACAATGCCTGTTATCAGTACCTGGGGAAGTAACTGGCACGGACTTGATGCATTGGCCAATATTTGGAATATTTGTTTAGGTCTGTCCGTTTTTTTTCTATCCCGCATTCTCGGTGCGCTTTATTACATCAATAATATTGAAGATAAAACATTGACTGACAGATGTCGACATTCACTGATAGGTAACTCAGTTCTGTTCCTTTTATTTTTTCTATCCTTTGTCATTCGATTACTCTTTGTCGACGGCTTTGCCGTGAATCCGCAAACGGCCGAAATCTATCTTGAGCCATACAAATATCTTCATAATTTACTGGATATGCCAATTGTATTGCTAACCTTTCTTGCAGGTGTCATATTCGTTTTATTCGGTATTTTGAAATCTATCTTGAAAAAAACTTTTGAAAAGGGTATATGGTATACGGGTATCGGAACTATCTTGACAGTGCTTGCCTTATTTCTTATTGCCGGTTATAATCATACAGCCTTTTATCCATCATCTGCCGACTTGCAAAGTTCACTAACATTAGCCAATAGTAGCTCAAGTAAATTTACACTTATCACGATGTTTTATGTTTCACTTTTTGTTCCTTTTGTCTTTGCTTATATTTTTTATGTGTGGCGGTGCATGGATAAAAAGAAGTTAGACAAAGATGAAATAAAGAACGAAGAACACGCTTATTGATGTTAAATATGATTTTTAATATGTAAGAAAATTAGAACTTTTTTCTTGCAAGATCATTGGTCTATATGTATTATCGGAATAAGTACTCGGATGCTATTTCCTTTCTAAAGATTTAAAATAAAAGATACATTTTTATTTTAAATCTATAATATTGTTGTATCTTTGCGCCGCAAAACTAATAAATGAATTTTATGAGAAAATCAATTTTGACTAGCCTAGTGTTGCTAATCTTCTCAACTTCCACTTTTGCAGGTGGCCTCTTAACAAATACGAATCAGCATGTCTTATTTTTAAGAATGTTGGCTCGAGATGCATCAACACAAATAGATGCAGTGTATTCAAATCCTGCGGGACTTGCGTTTATGGATGAAGGATTCCATTTCTCTTTTAATGGACAAAGTGTTTATCAAACGAGAACAATAACCTCTACGTTTGCACCTTTTACCGGTTCCGGTAATAGTGATACAAAAGTATTTAAAGGCAAAGCTTCTGCGCCGATTGTTCCGTCATTATTCGCTGCTTACAAAAAAGGGAACTGGACATTCTCCGGCGAGTTTGCCGTTACAGGTGGCGGTGGAAAAGCTACATTTAATAAAGGTCTCGGTTCTTTTGAATCACAGGTAGCTGTATTACCTGCCACTTTGGTTGCTTCGGGTGACCAGTTAGTAAGTAACGGCATTTTACCTTCAAACATATTCGCCGGAACCGACAAGTATTCGTTAAATAGTTATATGGAAGGTCGTCAATATATCTTCGGATTACAACTTGGCGCAACTTATAAAATAAACGAACATCTTGCTGTTTTCGGTGGAGCACGTTTTAATTATGTCAATGATTCCTATTCCGGCTATGTTAAGGATATACAAGCTAATATTGGTGGTGGTGACATGATTAATGTCAGCAAAGCTGCCCAGGCAATAGTCACAACGTCTCTTGCTTCTGCAGAAACAGCTCTTAGTGATGGAGATCAGGCAAGTTATGCCAAAAGTGTCTATTTGGCAAAAGCAGCCCAAGTAGTAGCCGATAAAACAGCAGATCTTCAGTTGGATTGTACTCAGACCGGTTGGGGAGTAACTCCAATTATCGGTTTGGATTATAAGGCAGGCAAATGGAATATCGGTATAAAGTACGAATTCAATACAAATTTGAATGTAGAGAATAAGACTACGGGGTCATTGCCGGCTGCTCCCTTATTAGAAGATGGAACTGTTGATGTAAAAAATGATAAGTATGCAAGTTTTAGAGATGGTGTAAATACACCGCATGATATACCGAGTTTATTTACAGCTGGTGTTTCGTATAAAATATCGTCTGCATTGCGGGTATCTGCAGGTTATCATCATTTCTTTGATACTCATGCAAATATGGCAAAGGTAAAAGACATGACAACAGGTGAATTGGTTGATAAAAGCAAATACATACACCAGGGAACAAACGAATATTTGTTTGGCGTAGAATATGATGTTTGTCGCTGGGCTCAAGTAAGTACCGGTATGCAACGCACAAAATACAGCGTAGGAGATAATTATCAAACGGATATGAATTATGCTGTAAGTTCATATTCTTATGGTTTGGGTGCCGGATTCGACTTGTCACCGAAGGTGAAATTGAATATAGCTTATTTCTGCACCAATTATGGTACCTATAATAAAGAAACAAGCAATTATAATGAAACGGGGATTGCTGGCAAAGATTCTTTTACCCGTACAAATAAGGTTTTCGGTGTAGGGGTGGATTATAAATTTTAAGTTTATGATAGACTTAATGGTTTAATATCGAATCGCAATATATAAAAAGAGATGCATCAAAATAATTTTGATGCATCTCTTTTTATATTTAAATCTTAATGAAAATATCTTCCTGAAATTTGTCGGGGTAGCGGGATTCGAACCCACGACCCCCTGCTCCCAAAGCAGGTGCGCTAACCGGACTGCGCTACACCCCGTAACAAATAACTAAAAACCCTTCTTTCTGACACTCTTCTTGTATCGTCGGGGTAGCGGGATTCGAACCCACGACCCCCTGCTCCCAAAGCAGGTGCGCTAACCGGACTGCGCTACACCCCGTATACAAAAAGATGATCTTTTTTAAAGGCAGCGCAAAGATAAAGAGTATTTTCTTAATTCCAATGCAATCATCTGTTTTTTTTTGATTATTTTCAAAAAAGGAGCTTACATATTAACTACGTTTTCAGGCTTTCCATCAATGAATGCCTGTAGGTTGCTAATCAAAATAGTATGTAGGCGACTACGCGCTTCCTTACTTGCCCATGCAATGTGAGGAGTGATGAAACAATTTTTAGCCTTCAATAAAGGATTATCGGCGCGAGGAGGTTCACTTGAAAGCACATCCAAACCTGCAGCGTATATTTTTCCTTCGTTTAGTGCATCAGCTAAGTCTTGTTCGTTGATCAATCCTCCGCGTGCTGTATTGATCAATATGGCAGTCGGTTTCATCAAAGCCAATCGTGCTGCATTGATCATTTTATCGGTATCTTTGTTGAGAGGACAATTCAGGGTGATTATATCACATTCTCTAAGCAATTCATCAAGTTCCATCTTTTTAATCTCCGATGATAGTTGCAAATTAGTTTTTGAGGTGAATGAAAAAACATGCATACCAAAGCTGATTGCTATACGAGCGGTTGCTAAACCGGTATGTCCGAGCCCCAAGATTCCCATCTTTTTATCTTTCAATTCGATAAGAGGTGTATCCCAGAAACAAAAATCCGAATTATTCGTCCATTGTCCACTACGCACTTCATCCGTATAATGCTGAACTCGTTGCGTTATATTTAAAATATGAGCAAAGGCCATTTGAGCAACGGACCTTGTGCTATAGGCCGGAATATTGGTAACTGTTATGCCATGTTCTTTCGCTGTTTCGAGGTCAATCGTATTATATCCCGTAGCTTGAACACCTATATATTTCAAATTAGGCAATGCTTCAATAGTCTTTTTATCAATGATCGTTTTATTTACAAAGATAGCATCTGCATCTTTGGCACGTTCAATTACTTCTGAAGCAACAGTGCGATCGTAGATCGTGCAATCACCCAATGCTTTCAATCCATCCCATGAGATATCTCCGGGGTTGGCGGCATAACCGTCTAGTGCAACTAATTTCATCATCATTATTTTAAATTATAATTTATATTTTTATTAAATATCATATTTTCTTATCCTCTCCCCAAAGTCGTTTCATTCGTTCAGCGATTTTTTGTTCGGCCGGATTGTCTTGCGGATTCCATAAACGTTTATCTTTTATCTTATCGGGCAGAAATTGCTGAACTACAAAATGTCCTTTGTAGTCATGAGCATATTTGTAATTATTACCATAGCCCAATTGTTCCATCAATTTTGTGGGCGCATTGCGTAAATGAAGCGGTACGGGCTGGTTTCCATTATCCCTCACAAACTGAAGTGCATCGTTGATAGCCATATAAGCAGAATTACTTTTGGGGCTTGTTGCCAAATAAATAGTAGTCTCGGCAAGAGGTATACGCCCTTCGGGCCAACCAATTTTCATCACAGCATCAAAACATGCATTAGCCAGCAAGAGCGCATTGGGATTGGCCAAACCGATGTCTTCGGAAGCAGAGATAACCAGTCGTCGTGCGATGAAAGCAGGATCTTCTCCACCTTCAACCATTCGTGCCAACCAATATATAGCCGCATCAGGATCACTTCCCCGTATGGATTTGATAAAGGCCGAAATGATATCGTAATGCATTTCTCCATCCTTGTCGTAAGCCATAGGATTTTGTTGTAATAGATCAGTTACTTTTTCATCAGTAACAACGATCGTTTCTTCCGTTCCCGATTCAACCACAAGTTCAAGAATATTGAGTAGTTTACGGGCGTCTCCACCGGAATATCGCAGAATTGCCGTTGTTTCTTTAAGCTCAATTTTTCTTTCTTTCAATAATACATCTGTTGTGATAGCTCGTTTCAGTAATATGAGCAAGTCTTCTTTTTCCAACGGATTTAAGGTATACACCTGACAGCGGGAAAGGAGAGGGCTGATAACCTCGAACGAAGGATTTTCGGTTGTAGCACCGATCAAGGTAACCACACCCTTTTCTACGGCTCCCAGTAAAGAGTCTTGTTGTGATTTGCTGAAACGATGTATTTCATCGATAAACAGAATCGGACTTGCCTGTGAAAAAAACGTATTGCTTTTGGCACGCTGAATCACATCACGCACATCTTTAACACCTGATGTAACAGCACTCAACATGTAGAAAGGAGTTTCCAGTTTGTTAGCAATGATATGGGCAAGTGTTGTTTTACCGACACCGGGAGGTCCCCATAAAATGAATGAAGAAATCCTGCCCGCATCAATCATTTTACGTAATACGGCACCGGGCCCAACTAAATGAGCTTGGCCGATATATTCATCTAGCGTCTTGGGGCGAAGTCTTTCAGCTAAAGGTTCCATCTTTTAAAATACCATTAAAATCATAAAACGAATACCATCTTTATTTATTCCTGGGTTTTTAAGATAGGTAAAACGATGAACATATTCAATATGCAAAAGTTTGAAGATATTATAAATGCCGATACTTGTTTCTATATACGGTTTACGATCCATAACAAAACTGGTATATTCACCATTACGCTGCGGAAAACGGAATAAATCACTATCGGAATTTTTGAAAGGATTATTTTTATTTGTAAGTTGTCCGTAAAGCATACGTACCCTGAACATCTCACGCCATTTGAATTTTTTGATGAGTGGTATACGATTAAATAGTTTACCATCCATATTATAGGATAATGATAAAGAAGCGTAGCGGTCATTAATAAATTCCATATTATTGATCAAACAAAAAGTTTCGCGCTCAATAATATAAGAGAGGTTAGCTTCCGGAAATATAAGCAACGGGAAGGGTACCTTATTCCATTCGGCTCCCGCCTTGGCACTTACATCTACTTTTCCCCATGACGATGGAAGCCAGAAACGTTTCCAAAAACTAATGTCCGTACGGTTGAAATTATAATCGCCCTTCAACACACCCTTAAGTCCCATGGTGTAGCTCAAGGTTAACACCGGTGCATCCAGAGAAACAGGAATTCTTCGTTCTTTGGAATTGACAAATGATTCACCCGGAGCATAACGCAAGGTGAAGCTTGCTTCAGAGGTCGTGATATCATGTACATCGGTCTGTGCAGGATCATTACGAACATAACGCAAATTGCCGCAAGGTTCATCGTTACGGTTGCGAACTATTGCTTTAATTCCTAATCCGTAAGGGTTTTCGCGTTCATAATCAAGTGCGGCATCACGAATATATGACATTTGATCTACTGTGGTTGTTTTAAGTGAAACAAATACATTATCCTTATCCGTGAACAGATATTTGTCCATAGGTGACATCACATCGTAAGTATAAGAAGCTGAAATAAAGTTTTTCGGAAATTCCCAACGAACATAGTTACACTTGTTGAAAGAGTAAGTAGCAGTTCCATTGTATTTCCATCGCTGATCTTTCAACCCGTAAGCTCCGAAACCATTAAAAAACCAATGGGGATCGAAATTGGCCGTAGTCATTCCACTGAGTCTGAGACGTGTACCATCGATATAATTTCCTGAGATCATGGTGTTGATGGGACCAATATCAAATTTGCTGGGTTTACCCGGCGGACTTGTTTCAACAAAGTTTTCAATTAATGCCTTAGACAGAAACAAAACATATTTGAATCCCGGAATTTGTGCCAGTCGATTAACGAACAAATCCATATTGCTTTCTTTCTTTGTGAGCGGAACTTGTCGCACCCGGGCCCAATAATCATCGCTTTTTGAAAGCATATCGGCCTCTTTTATTACGTTTCCCCTCAGCTTGAAAAGCCGGTTTTCAACGGGTGTAAATTGGTAATCGGTGTATTTTGTCAAACGTTCCACGATGAGACCGCCGGTCTTTTTTAAAGACAAATCTACAGCAATGTCATCATCGGTCAGTACCATGTTTCCATTGGGAAGCTGGACGTAACTTTGTGTGATATCCAAATTATTGACATAATTCACACCATTCTTTTTCGGCAGGTTCATCGTGCACTTCTTTACAGCGTAAGTAGAATCATTAAGCACATAAAGGTTTCCTGTAAACCCGAAATCCTGTGAATTTTGCGGAACAAAAGTCAGATGCACACATTCGCGGTTATCCACTTTCAATGTATCCATCAGATAAAATTTATAGAAAGAAGTAGCTGTAGCAGCAATCGGACTGACAAAGCGTTGTTGTAACAGTTTGATGTTATTATCATAAATATTGATATCGGCAAATACATCCTTTAATATGGTGCCGAGCATATCTCCTGTAGAAAACAACTCATCTATGCCCGCCGAATTCACCCCTTCGATAATTGTTTTTTTCTCCTCCGGATCCTTACGATACACTACCTTCGAAGCTGTTTCCTTAATTGAAAGCGGAAGGATCAATTTATTTGTTCTTGGTGATAACTCTACCTGATCTTTAAGGAAAGAATATTTTTTATAAATGCCTTTTTCAAGTTTTTCCAGTGTGATGTCATTGATAGACATCATCATCTTTTCGTACTTATCGTATTGGTAGTAATTGTTCGATTCGAGTTTTAAATTATTCTTGTGAGCAATTACTTTTTTCATGAATTCGACAGCCGGGTTATCCTTGCGTGAATATTTCTCCCTGTGGGGCTTGATTACAACTTCGGATAATTGAACATTATCCGATGACATTTTGATATTCAGGATTTTAGTCTCGGCAGTTATTCTTATTACTTTGGTTATATAACCGATAGTAGAAATAGTAATTGCATTCCATCCTTTATGTCTTTCTATTTGAAACTGACCGTTGGCGTTAGTCACACCACCGACACCTTTGCCTTGGTAAAAAACAGAAACATACATTAACGGCTCGTGCGTAATTGAATCTGTAACTACTCCTTTAATTTGTGCAGATAAATTAGCTGCGGCAATGATAAATAGCAAGGATAGGATGAGTTTTGTGTATTTTTGTCTCATTTCGTTGTATACAATTGGTTACAAAGTTAATAATAACTATCGAATCAAAAAAATTTGTTTCGCTTTTACCATAATTATTAACTTTCTGTCAATATCTTGACAATTCTTTCGCCCGTATGCCCGTCCCAATGTTCGGGTAGTTCACCGTGTTTCCATTCACCCTTCATAAAGACATCTAAAGCTTCAGCAAGTTTCTCCGGAGATTCGCCGACAAGTTTATTGGTACCGATTCTCCATGTTTCAGGATGTTCTGCATAAGAGTTCAATGTGATACAGGGAATATCAAGAAAAGTAGCTTCTTCGGCCACATTGCCCGAATCGGTGATGATACCCTTGGCATGTTTCATCAAATATCCGAAAAACAAATAATTCTGTGTTTGAAGTATATTGAGCTTGGGTGACGATATGCCGACACTCTTAATGGAATTTCTCATATAAGAGTGTAGGGGAGCTATAATAGGTAGATTGCCCGATTTTTCGATTGAAGTATCCAGCAGCCGTTTAAAGTTCTCACGATCCTTTAGCAAAGCGTGGCGATTCAATGTGAGCAGGATATATTCGCCTTCCTTCATACCCAGTGCCGAAAACCAGATTGGTTTGATCAGCCTATGATAATTCTCACGAATGGTATCAATCAAAATATTGCCTACATAAAAAATATGCTCATTTTCCAAGCCACTCTGACTTAAATTCCTGTTGGCTACCATACCGGCCGTAAAAAGATAATCGGACAAGCCATCGGTAATCATTCGGTTCACTTCTTTGGGCATGTTCATATCGAAAGACCGCGTGCCGGCCACAAGGTGGGCCACTTTAATTCCCTGTTTCTTGGCTACGATGGCACAACTCATGGTTGCTGTCAGGTCATCAACGATTAAGACTACGTGAGCAGGATTCTCAGTCAATTCGCGGTCGAAAGCAATCATAATGCCTGCTGAAAGTTTAGTGAGGTTGTTTTCTTCTATGCCAAGATATACATCGGGTGCTCTCATGTTAAGGTCGGTAAACAGTGAGACATCCAAGCTCTCATCATCTGCCTTTCCGGTAAATATCAATCGGAAAGAAACCTTTTTTCCCGCTTCTCTAGCTTTATCAATGGCATGAACGATGGGCGCTATTTTCATGAAATTAGGGCGTGCACCTGCTACAATTGTTATCTTCATCTTCTTATATATCTATCATTAAACCTGAAAAGAC
>JALNVG010000039.1 GCA_023227685.1 Bacteroidaceae bacterium | reverse complement strand
TCCAAAGCCTTCCGATAATTCACTTCTGCGTCCACATAAGTACTATCTTTAAACAACCGGTTACCTTTTCGTATGTAATTGCGCTCAGCTTTTTGCGCTGAAATTCCGCCTACAAGAAATAAGGAAAAGATGAATAATAAATATTTAGTTTTCGGCTTACACATAATCATTTTTTTTAGAGAACAAATTAATGCTTTTTAAATACGGATTTCTACGCTCCATAATCAGAGTTTCAACTACTAATAAAAGTAATATCATCCATGCTATAGATTCAAACTGTTCATCATAATCTGTATAAACTTTTGATTCTACATCTTTCTTTGACATATTATTTATCTCTTTGCTAATAGCCCGCTGAGCATCATCTGTATTATCAACACGAACATAAATACCCTTTCCTTCTTTGGCTATTGACTCACACATTCCTACATCCAAGCGTGTTACAATAACATTACCATTTTTATCACGACGATAATCATTCGTACCTTGAATAGGTATCGGAGCACCATCTGGTAAACCAACTCCCAAAACATTAACCTTAATACCTTTTCTGGTTGCCTCACTTATAGCCTCTTCAACTCCTGGCTCATGGTTTTCGCCGTCAGTAATCAAAATAATGCAACGCCCTACTCCCTCTTGATTCGTAAAACTATGCGTAGCAAGACTTATCGCTTGTCCAATTGCTGTGCCTTGTTTAGAAATCAAGGACGGATTGATAGATGTAAGGAACATTTGTGCAGAAGCATAATCAGTTGTAATAGGTAGTTGAGTAAATGCATCTCCTGCAAAAACCACCATACCTATTTTATCATTATCCATTTTGCTAACTAATCTCGAAACTATCATTTTCGCCTTTTCCAATCTACTAGGTTTTACATCTTGAGCTAACATAGAATTAGATATATCAAGTGCGATAATAGCTTCAACCCCCTTACGTTTTTCACTTTCCAACTTAGAACCAAATTGCGGTCTAGCCAATAATACGGCAAAAAGTCCGATTGCTACCCATATTAACCAAAACTTAACATATGGGCGATACTTAGACACCCCAATCATCAATTGAGCCATTAAAGTTGGATCGCCAAAACGTTTAATAGCCTTCCTTTTTCTATAGTTGGAATAATAATAAAAAATTGCCAATAGAGGTAATAGTATCAACAAATACAAATATGCAGGTTCTTCAAATCGAAACATCTTCTATATTTTTAACTAATTATACTTTATAACCTAATAAATAATTATGGTTTCCTCTTAAGTATTGAATTACTCAATAATAGATCAAGTAACACACATAAAAAAGCAACAAGAGCAAAGGGTTGATATCGCTCTTCCCTCTTCGTGAAATGCTTTACGCTCAACTTCGTCTTCTCTAATTTATCTATTTCTTTATAAATATCCTTTAATTTCGAAGTACTTGTTGCTCTATAGTAATCTGCATCCGTAGTAGCGGCAATTTGGGTCAAGGTTTTTTCATCTATCTCAACCGGAATATTTATATATTGCACTGTACTTCCTACAGTTACGGGATAAGGAGCTGTCCCATTAGTTCCAACACCGATAGTATAAACACGGATACCGAAGCTCTTGGCTATCTCTGCTGCAGTCAAAGGAGATATATCTCCCTGATTGTTCGTCCCATCAGTTAGTAAGATAATAATTTTAGACTTAGCCTTACTATCCTTTAAGCGTGAAACAGCGTTAGCAATACCCATACCGATTGCTGTACCATCTTCCACGAGTCCACATTTAATATTATGAATCATATTCAAAAGAACAGCGTGATCTACAGTTAGCGGGCACTGCGTAAAAGATTCACCTGCAAACAATGTAATACCTATATTATCGTTAGGCCGGCTATTTAAAAAAGCTGCAGCCACATCTTTAGCGGCCTCCAATCTGTTAGGTTTTAAATCTTCGGACAACATACTTGTCGAAACATCAATTGCCAACATTATATCCACACCTTCGATATTACTATTCTTCCAACTATTTGTAGATTGTGGACGCGCAATCACTATAATGATCATTATAAATGCAAGAATTCGCAACAAGAACGGAGCATGCAACAAATAATTCTTATAACTTTTCGGCGTATTTGCATAAACACGCGCATCCGAAATCTGAAGACATGCTTCAGATTTTTTGTGTTTCAAAATATACCATATTATATAAGGTATAAGAAGCAACAACAAAAACAAATATCCAAAATTAGCAAATACCATTCAATTTATAATTAAATTTCTATGCCATCTTCTTTTGATTCAGGCAATTCATATAATAAATTATTATTCACAAAATCAAATCTACTCAAAAAAATCATAAAGTTGAAAACCAATATAAATAAAACTTGTAACTATAGCTACAGAAAGAATTGTTATTCCTATAATCAACATAATCTTTGTACGTAGAGGCCTTTTTTCAACAATAGTTATTTCTGTAGGTTGATCTTTTACATCTTCATCATCAATCTTCTTAGTTTCATTGATAAAATCGATAGCATTTATGAGATTTGCATCGTTTTCGTCAATCTGAGGATTATGCCTGGCAAACTTTACTAAATCAGCCATTTCAAAAAGAGAATTTAAATCTTTAATCGCTTCCTTATCTTCAAAATCCAACAATCGTTCAGATATCTCAGACGAAGTCATTTCTAAAGCATTAAAGCCAAAACGATCCTTAATATAGGTACGAATAGCATCAGTCAATTCCGTATAATATTCCTTTGGCTCTCCTTTTTCCCATGACTTCTCTTGTTTTATACGTTGCATCGCCTTTAAAGCAGTTTGATGAGGGGGTAATTTCTGCTCAACTTTAACCTTCCTTATTATTGGCTTGTTATCACCTAAACGTATAATCAAATAGATAAGTAGACCTAATAAAGGTAATGCAAAAAAAGAACATGCTATCAATCCATACCAATCTTTCCAAACAAAAGGAGTCTTCATAATAGTTTTCTGACCATAAAAACGCTCAGAATGAACTGTATCCACTGGAATCGAAAAGACTTTTAAAGCTAAAGCTTTTGATTTATAAATTTTCCCACTAATATCCACAGGCATAGGAGGTAAATAGTATAAAGCAGAATCAAACGACGTTACGGTATATACTTTTTGAACAGAAATACGTTTCCCGTTATTCAAGAATGTTGTATCCGGCTTAGATATATCCACTACCTCTACGCCACTGACTATCGTATCATTAAATGCTGGGAAAATAGCCTTCTGCTTGGCATCCATAGAAACCTGAAGCTTGATTTTCGCCTGTTGTCCGATAAGTATTTGCAGAGAATCAATCGTTGCCTCTACAGTTACAGATTGAGCCCCAGCCTTTCCAAAGAAAGACAGAAACAATGTAATCAGAATAATATATCTTTTCATTTTTTCTGTTAATTTCGTTGAGCAAACAAATTTATAAGAGCTATTACATAATCTTGATCCGTTCGTACAGATACTGAATCTACATTACTTTTTGTAAAAGTTTCTTTCAACTTTGCCTGCATTTTTAACCACCATTGATGATGAGCATTTCTGACAGCTACCGAAGAAGTATCAATCCACTGCTCATGACCTGTTTCAGCATCTTTTATCTTCAATAAACCAATATTAGGGAGTTCACACAACCTACGATCAAAAACCTGCACAGCCACCACATCATGTTTGCGATTTGCTATAGTAAGTGCTTGTTTAAAGTCACTATGGCCTATAAAATCAGACAAGATAAATGCCGTACACCGTCTTTTCATCACATTTGTCAGATATTCCAAAACCAAACATATATCCGTTTTTCTGCTCTCCGGTTTAAAATCAATCAATTCGCGAATAATAAAAAGAATATGTTTACGCCCCTTTTGGGGAGGTATAAATTTTTCTATCTTGTCCGAGAAAAAGATAACACCAATCTTATCATTATTTTCGATAGCAGAAAAAGCCAACGTAGCTGCAATTTCCGTTACCATGTCCCTTTTCAGTTGCTTGATTGTCCCAAATTCCAAACTACCGGAAACATCAACAAGCAACATAACTGTTAATTCACGCTCCTCCTCATAAATCTTAATATAAGGCCTATTAAACCGAGCCGTTACATTCCAATCTATGTCGCGAATATCATCACCATATTGGTATTCACGTACCTCAGAAAAAGACATTCCCCTACCTTTGAAAGCCGAATGATATTGACCTGCAAAGATATTATTGGATAATCCGTGCGTCTTTATCTCTATCTGACGAACTTTTTTTAATATTTCACTTGTTTCCATTCTAATAAAATACTACCTTATTAAGGTACTTCAACTTTATTCAAGATTTTACTTACAATCTCGTCCGAAGTCATATTATTAGCTTCTGCTTCGTATGTTAAACCTATACGATGACGAAGTACATCATGAGCAACAGCTCTAACGTCTTCAGGAATTACATATCCGCGACGTTTGATAAACGCATATGTACGTGCAGCCAATGCCAAATTGATAGAAGCACGTGGAGAACCACCAAAACTAATCATACCCTTTAAATCCTTCAAATCATATTTCTCCGGATAACGTGTGGCAAATACTATATTAACTATATATTGCTCAATCTTTTCATCAATATAAACTTCACGAACAACTTTACGTGCCTCAATAACCTCTTCAGCTTTCAGCACGGGTTTTACATCAATTTTCTTTCCATTTATATTTTCACGGATTATCAGTTTTTCTTCATCTAGCTTAGGATAATCAATAACAACTTTCAGCATAAAACGATCAACTTGAGCCTCAGGGAGTTGATAAGTACCTTCTTGTTCTATAGGATTCATTGTAGCCAAAACGAGAAATGGTTTAGGAAGTTCAAATGTCTCTTTCCCAATGGTAACCTGACGCTCCTGCATAGCCTCCAATAGTGCACTTTGCACTTTTGCCGGAGCACGATTTATCTCATCAGCCAATATAAAATTGGCAAAAATAGGTCCTCTTTGTACTTTAAAGGACTCTTCTTTCTGGCTATATACCATAGTACCGGTAACATCGGCAGGTAATAAATCCGGGGTAAACTGTATACGACTATACTTGGCATCAATCAATGATGCTAATGTCTTAATAGCTAATGTCTTAGCCAATCCTGGTACACCCTCAAGAAGAACATGCCCATCAGAGAGCAGACCGATAAGGAGAGATTCTACTAAATGTTTTTGTCCAACGATTACTTGATCCATTCCCATCGTAAGATTAGAAACGAAAGCACTTTGTTTTTCTATCCGTTCATTTAGCTCACGGATATCAATAGATTCAGCCATAAATACTAAATATTATTTTATTAATTATTTTAAATAAAGCTATTGAAAATAGTTCTTCTATTTTCGATCTCAAAAGTAAATTATTAAATCCATCAGAGCAACTAATTTTTATTAAAAAAAGATTTTAAAGCTTTATATTAAATTACTTTTATAAGGTTTTATCATTTAATCACCTTTCTCACCAATTTTGGTATCTTTAATTTCATTCCTCCATATACAAGATTCGGACGTTTTATAATATCAGAATTACTTTTTACAATATATGGCCATAACCATTTTGTACCATAATAACGCAAAGAAACAGAAGTTAGTGTTTCACCATCTTTCAAGATATATTCATCTTCTATTCCAACTATTTTATATAATGTAGAATCAGCCTTAACTAAATTCTGGGGATTGAACGAGGACATTAAATTTTTATCTTCAATCGTTTGTTCATTTTTTATTCTTAATAAGGAATCCTGTTGAAGAGAATCGGCATGCAGCAAAGCATTGATTGCTATTGTATTTTCAGCTTTTCGTATTGCATTAACCAATGCCGTATCCGACTTAACGATGATATTTGGGACATTAGGTCCTCCCTTTCTCTCTTGAACAAACTTTTGATTGATATTAAGTGAAACATAGGCACTCATCAAAAAATCAGGAAAGAAAAGAGGAATAATTATGCTAAGCAATAGTAAAACAGAAAGAATAGCAACTACTATTTTATATTTTAGAATTTTAATCGGAAAATAAGAATGAGTAACTTTTGTAGTTTTATGAGTGTGACGATTTGCCGGATATAAGTTATTAGATTTTTTTAATTCATTAGCTATTATTTCTTCTGCAGTTAATTGTTTCTTCGTGTCTGTTAAAGTTTTTGGCACTTCAGATTTCTTTTGCTCATTTGCATCAATCTCTTCCTCTGTTTTCCTCTCAGCGTTCTCTTCCGATCCAATTATATTTTCCTGTTTTTTTTCTATTCCTTGTTCTACAACTTCTTCTGTTATAGCATTTGACTTGTCTTTTAATTTATTAACTGATTCCAGATCAATTTTCTCATCAGATTCCAATTCTGATTTAGCATTGGGAGTACTAATTAAATTGTTTTTTTCTATATTTACAAATTCCTTACCTTCATCTTCACCTCTTTTTTCATCCATATTATCCTTAGCATCCTCTTTTTCAGTTGCAACAGATTCTTCGCTATCAACCATATCTGCATCCACATCTTCATCCTCTTCATTTTCCTCTTCAACTTTTGCTTTACCATCATCGGTATCAATATTAGAAAGATCAAGATCATCTCTCAATGGCACAGTTTCAAAATGAGCGAATGGTTGATTGATGAGATCTCGTAAACTTGTATCAGGAATAAACGTAATTTTCTTATGTTCCTTTATCAAAAAACGTTCTCCGGAGTTAACATCAATGCTCTCACGACTTTCTACATCAATCAATTTAAAAGTACCGAATCCTTTTATCTTTACATACTTTTCTTTCTCTAAAGTTTCTTCAATCAGTTGAAAAAACTCCTTCACAAAATGCTCAGCATATTCTTTATTTATGCTGGTATTATTAATTAAAATATCAATAAGATTTTGGATAGTAATTTTTTCGTCCATATTAGAAAGATTATTTCAATTTGCCTTTTAAATAATTACTTGGTTTAAAAGTTAATATAAGTTTTGGAGGAATCAGTATTTTTTGTTTGGTAGATGGATGAAATGAAACACGCTCGTTTTTTTTTCTCACTTCAAAATTGCCAAAGGTCTGAATAGATATTACATTCCCGGACTGCCACTGATCAGTCATACATGACACCAATTTGGCCATCATATCTGAGGTATCATTTGTCGAAAGCTTTAATCTCTTTGCCAATTCTAATGTAAAATCTTTGTTATTCATTATATCTTTCAAATTATTTTAGCATAAAGGTCATAATCGTCTGAACTTATAATCTCAGCATTATAGAATTCACCGATAGATAATTCGCCATTATTTTTTAAAACAAGCACTTCCGGATCTACTTCCGGCGAATCATATTCCGTTCGTCCTACGTAATACTCACCCTCAAGGCGGTCTATGATTATTTTCATTTTTCGTCCCACTTTTGTTTCATTCAATTCAGCGGAAACAATTTCCTGAATATCCATTAATTTATCTAACCTGGCCTGTTTCACACTTTGAGGAATCGAATCTTCATAATGAAGTGCAGCATAGGTGCCCTCCTCTTCAGAATAGGTAAAAGCCCCCATCCTATCAAATTTCGTCTTGCGCACAAAAGCCTCCAATTCTTCAAAATCTTCTTCCGTCTCGCCGGGGAAACCAACGATCAAAGTTGTACGAATATTAATTCCGGGTACTTCGGAACGTATTAGATTTATTAATTTATACGTTTCCTCTTTCGTTACATGCCGATGCATGCGTTGCAAGATATTATTGCTGATATGCTGAAAGGCTATATCTAGGTATTTACAGACATTATCTCTCTCACGCATCACGCGTAATAGATCTACGGGGAACTGAGCGGGATATGCATAATGCAAACGAATCCATTCAACACCGGGAACATCAGAAATTTTCTCTATCAATTCAGAAATCATTTGTTTATGATACAAATCGATTCCATAATAAGTCAACTCCTGAGCTATCACTTGGAACTCTTTTACGCCCTTAGTTGTGAGATATTTCACTTCATCAACAATATCTTCTATTGGTCGCGATACATGATGCCCCGTAATAATAGGTATAGCACAATAAGCACATTTACGATCACATCCTTCTGATATTTTCAAATATGCATAATGCTTCGGTGTTGTCAATACACGCTCATTTTTATAACTCTTTTGATTAATAATGCCAAGGTCTTTAATCAAACCACCCCAATCAAACTTTCCATAGAATTTATCAACTTGAGGAATTTCTTTTTTTAAATCATCTTTATAACGTTCTGAAAGACATCCCATAACATATAATTGCTTAAGGCTTCCCTTGTCTTTAGCTTGAGCTAATTCCAAAATCATATCTATAGATTCTTTCTTTGCATCGCCAATAAATCCACAAGTATTAACTACAGCGATTTCTCCTTTCATCTCTTTTGCATCATGCGTCACTAAGTAACCATTTTCCTTAAACTGACTCATTAACTTCTCCGAATCAACTAGATTCTTAGAACATCCCATAGTTACAATATCTATCGTCTTATCCTTCATAAATTAATTACCAAAAAGTGAATCAATAAATTCTTTCTTGCGGAATATTTGTAGATCATCTATACCTTCGCCTAAACCTATATACTTTATAGGAATCTTAAATTGGTCGGATATTCCGATAACAACTCCCCCCTTGGCTGTTCCATCAAGTTTTGTAATAGCCATTGCCGTTACTTCAGTAGACAAAGTGAACTGCTTAGCCTGTTCAAATGCATTCTGTCCGGTAGAACCATCAAGCACAAGCAGGACCTCATTCGGTGCCGAAGGAACAACTTTTTTCATCACGTTTTTTATCTTAGCCAACTCATTCATCAATCCAACTTTATTGTGTAAACGACCAGCTGTATCAATAAGTACTATGTCTGCATTATTTGCAACAGCAGAACTTAATGTATCAAAAGCTACTGAGGCAGGATCAGACCCCATCTTTTGCTTAATCACCGGAACGCCTACTCGATCTCCCCAAATAGATAATTGCTCTACTGCAGCAGCACGAAACGTATCGGCAGCACCAACATAAACAGATTTCCCTGCTTTTTTAAATTTATAGGCAAGCTTACCGATAGTTGTTGTTTTACCTACACCATTTACTCCTACTACCATAATAACATAAGGCTTCTTCTCTGTATTAAGATCAAAATTTTCCATGTCATCAGAGTTGTTTTCTGTAAGCAGAGCGGCTATTTCATCTCGAAGTATAGTATTTAGCTCTTTGGTGTTCATGTATTTGTCGCGCGCAGCACGCTTTTCTATCCTTTCGATGATTTTCAAAGTTGTCTCAACTCCTACGTCAGAAGTAATCAGGACTTCTTCGAGGTTATCCAGAACTTCATCGTCAACTTTCGATTTACCGGCAACCACGCGGGCCATCTTCCCAAAAACACTTTCTTTGGTTTTCAAAAGTCCCTGATCCAATGTTTCTTTTTTGTCCTTTGAAAAAAAACTAAATATTCCCATTCTATCTATTATTAATAAACTGTCACACAACTACAAAGATATAATAAATGTTTGAATAAGTAAAAGAAGAAGATAAAAAAAAACCTCCTATTGATAATCAATAAGAGGTTTTATATTCGGAATAACCCGATAAGAAATTTATTTTTTGAAAAAATCATCCACTTTTTCATTCGGAACCATTCTCTCATTAAAAGTATAGGCTCCTGTCTTCGGAGATTTAACCATTTTGATTACCTTTGAGTATGAACGGCCTTCTCTTCCTTCATGCAAACTTGCAACTGTTTTCTTTGCCATAATTGAATACTATTAATAATTATTATTTAATTTCTTTATGGATAGTCATTTTTTTCAGAATAGGATTATATTTTTTCAGCTCAAGTCTCTCAGCTGTATTTTTCCTATTTTTTGTAGTGATGTAACGAGAAGTACCAGGCAGACCACTCTCTTTTTGCTCTGTGCACTCAAGAATTACCTGCACTCTATTACCTTTTGCTTTTTTAGCCATGATTTATATCCTCTCTATATTTTTATCCTATTACTCTAATTGTTTTCCAATCGCAATACCCATTAGATACAGCGCTTTTCAATGCAGCATCCAATCCTTTTTTATTTATAATGCGCAAACCAGCAGCACTAACATTGATCTTTATCCAACATTTTTCTTCTACATAATAGAATTTTTTGCTAAATAAATTCAAATCAAAACTCCTCTTGGTTCTCTTCTTCGAATGTGAAACATTGTTACCAATCATGGCCTTGTTCCCAGTAATCTGACAAATCTTTGACATTTTATCTAAATTATTTATTGTTTTTACTCAAATGAGACCGCAAAGTAACCACTTTTTTTCAAATAAAGCAAGTTTTTTAAAAAAAAAGCATCTTTGTAATCCGTTTTTTTACACTTTCAATAACTTCCGGAGTAATAACAAAGCATTATTACATGCTCTTTCCGTATTAAGGTCTCTTCCGCGATTCGTTTCTTGCTTCATAGTCAATACCTTGTCATGATATACCGCAGCAATCCAAATCGTTCCAACAGGTATTGGCGAACCTTCATTATCTGGTCCGGCAAAACCGGAAGTAGACACAGCACAGTCAGTTTTAAGCGCATTCATCGCACCTTTTGCCATTTCGATTACCGTATTTTCGCTCACTACACCATATTTATCCAAAGTCTCCTTGGTTACATGTAGCATTTCTGTCTTCACCTCGTTTGCATAAGCCACAATACTCCCCTTAAAATATATCGAACTACCTGACACTGAAGCTATTTTTGCAGCTACACCACCCCCCGTACAACTTTCGGCACTGGCAACAGTGAGATGTTGATCTTTCAGCAGTTCACCGACAATAACTTCTATCGGCCTATCTTCTTCACTAAAAATATCCTCACCAAGTATATTTTCCAACTTTTCACTTTCCTTATCCATCAAAGCCGTTAGTTCCTCTTTATCCTTTCCGCGGGCGGTAAGACGCAACCTGATAATACCAAGTTTAGGCAAATAAGCCAATCTGATGCTTTCCGGCAACCCCGTCTCAAAATCTTCAATTTTGACAGCCAATACAGATTCAGCATAATTCTGGATAGAGAAAGTACGATGCATAATTACGTCCGTATGAAATCTTTGATGTAAACGAGGCAAAAGGTCTTCGGTCATACTTGTTTTCACTTCATTCGGTACTCCCGGCATAGAAATCAGTATCTTCGCCCCTCGTTCGAACCAACTAATAGAAGCACTTCCCACTCTATTATTTATAACCAGACAATCTTTCGGAACCATTGCCTGACTTTTATTTAACGCATTCATCGGTATTTTTCCGAATAATACACGTTTTACATTTTCAAATACTTTTTCGCTAAACACTAATTCAGTATGAAAATATTTACAAAGCGATTGCTTAGTAATATCATCCTTTGTAGGCCCAAGTCCACCAGTCATCAAAACAAGATCAACACGCTTCATCGCAGTATCAACAGCTTCTATAATTTCATTCTCGCGATCACGAACTGTCACAATACGAAGAACCTCAATGCCTATATTATTTAATTCTCGTCCAATCCAAACCGAATTCGTATCTACTACCTGACCGATCAGTAACTCGTCACCTACTGTTATAATTTCTGCAAACATACATTTACTTTATTAATTATCCTAAAAATTACATACTTACACGCGAATAAGCAGGCTTGTCAATAGAACAAAAATCTTTATCTAAATATTTAAAATAACCATCAATACCTATCATTGCTGCATTATCCGTTGTATAACTGAATTTAGGAATATAAATATTCCAACCATACTTTTGAGCATGCTCCCTAAAAGAATTGCGTAATCCGTTATTAGCTGATACTCCACCAGCTACAGCCACTTCTGTAATTTGAGTTTGTTTGACAGCTTTCCGTAATTTATCCATCAAAATATCTACAACAGTAGCCTCCAGTGATGCAGCAAGATCTGTCTTATGATGCTCAATAAAATCAGGATCTTCTTTCAACCATTTACGTAGTGAATACAAAAAAGAAGTCTTCAAACCGCTAAAACTGTAATCCAAACCAGAAACATGAGGTTTGCTGAATTTATACGCCTTTGGGTTACCCTGTCTCGCAAGCTTATCAATAATCGGACCACCGGGATATCCAAGACCCATCACTTTTGAGCATTTATCAATAGCCTCACCGGCTGCATCATCAATTGTCTGACCAAGAATTTTCATGTCATTATAGGCATTGACTTGCACAATTTGAGAATTACCTCCCGAAACCAACAAACAAAGAAAAGGAAATTTCGGTTGTTTATTCTCTTCGCCTTCAACTTTAATAAAATGAGCTAACACGTGACCATTCAAGTGGTTAACATCTATTAGCGGAATATTAAGTGCGCGGGCAAATCCTTTGGCAAATGACACCCCTACCAATAGAGATCCCATCAAACCCGGACCACGGGTGAAAGCCACGGCACTCAACTCATTCTTATTTACACCTGCTCTTTTCAAAGCCTCATTCACCACCGGAACAATATTCTGCTGGTGTGCTCGAGATGCCAATTCCGGCACTACGCCGCCATAAGCTTCATGTACAGCCTGACTGGCAACTACATTAGAAAGTAAGAAACCATCTTTGAGAACAGCAGCAGAAGTGTCGTCACAAGAAGATTCAATTGCTAATATTATTATACTCATAAAAAATAAACTTATAAAAACAATGCAAAAGTAATGATAAAACTGCGATTCTTAACGTAATATTTTATATTTTTGCTCGAAATTTAAAAGTTTATCACCATCAAGACACTTAAATGGATTGTACTTTGGATCTTTGGCCTCATCGTCGGGCTCTATTTAGGGATCGTTATACTGCTGAATATCCCATATATTCAGCAGCAGACAGCTATATATACTTCCAAAGTATTATCAAAACATTTGCATACTCGGCTGAGTATAAAAAAGATAGATATAGGGCTGCTTAATCGAATTATTATTGATGATTTGAAAATTGACGATCATTCGGGCAAAGAGATGCTCAATATAACACGACTTTCTGCCAAATTCGATATTCTACCTTTATTAAAAGGTAAAATATCCATCAGAACCGTACAACTCTTTAGTTTCAACGCAAAATTAAATAAAAAAGATAACAAGTCAGCACCCAATTTTCAATTCATCATTGACACCTTTGCTTCCAAAGATTCTTTGAAAAAGAATAATGACAAACTTAACCTGCGCATTAACTCTTTACTTATCCGCCGCGGAAGGATATCTTATGATGTACTCTCCGAGAAAAATACACTTGGAAAATTCAACACCAAACATATAAATCTTCAAAATATTATCGCAAGTATTTCACTGAAGGCTATGCAAAAAGACTCTGTCAATTTTTACATACGGCGTCTTAGTATGAATGAAATACAGTCCGGTTTATCTTTGAAAAAATTGAAATTACATATTATTGCCAATAATAAGCAAATGCTCATTAAAAACTTTACCATTGATTTTTCAAAATCTTCTTTAAAACTAAATACCGTCTATATACATTATAAGAGTCTGAAATCACTTCAACATCTTTCTAATGATGTTCATTTTGCTTTTGATACACCAGTTTCTACAATTACTCCCAAAGACCTTTCCCCTTTAGTACCGGCCCTGTATTATTTTAGAGAGCCTCTACTTTTAAAGATGAGTATAGAGGGATCCCCAAACCAACTTACATGTAAGAAGTTGGCGATAAAGACCGATGACAATCAATTTCGTTTAATGGGTAGTATATCATTGCAAGACCTCAAACATATCAACGACGCATACATTTATGGCAAACTATCCGAACTCTCGGCTAGTAGTCAGGGCGTACAATTTCTTATCCGTAATTTGAGCAAAAACTACAAAGGAACACCTCCTATACTAACCAAACTCGGAGATATTTCTTTCAATGGAGAAATTTCGGGTTATCTACGAGAACTCGTTATGTATGGATCTATGCATACGAGCTGTGGTCAGGTTAGAACGGATGTTAAATTAAGTTCAAATAAAGAAAAGCACCTCTTTACTTATTCCGGATCCATAAAAACAGATAATTTTGACTTGGGCACACTCTTATCCGAAAAGAAAATAGGTAAAATAGCCTTTAATCTGGACATACAAAACATTATCAAGCAGAATCAAACACCTTCCATCAATATGAAAGGGTTAATATCTTCTATTGAATATGCCAACTATAAATATGAAAACATCACGATTGATGGTACTTACAATAAAAACAAATATGAAGGAAAAATCAATCTTGACGATTCCAATGGCACTGTACATATAAAAGGGAAAGCGGATTTGACCAATAAGACTCCGATATTTAACTTTCAGGCTATTGTTGACAATCTACGACCCAATAAATTAAACCTAACAAAAAAATATAAAGATACAGAAATATCCTGTCGTGCCAAGGCTGATTTTACGGGTGGATCAATTGATCAGATAAATGGTATAATTAGCATAGATAGTCTAACGTATACTTCGCCGGGAAAAAGTATATTTACGAGAAACATTTATCTACGTTCTACAAGTCTAGCGGGCAAAAAGCACCTTGATATCAGTTCGGAGTTTCTAACTGCCAATATTGACGGAGAATTCAGTTTCAATTCCCTGAGCAGTAGTATTCATAATATGCTTTCACCTTATTTACCTTCTATTTTTCATCCATTGCAACAAAAAAACATTCCGAACAATCGCCTGACCTTCGATGTACGTCTCAATAACTCTGATCTTCTATCGGTTCTTTTCAATATACCTTTGAAAGTTTACACAAACTCAAATTTATCAGGCAGCATTGACGACAAACTGAAAAAAGTACATATTGAGGGCTATTTCCCAAAATTTCAATACAACAACAAGTCTTTTGAATCAGGCACACTAATTTGCGAAAACTCTTCCAAGCATTTAAATATAATTGCTCGGGCCACAAATATCGAAAAGAAAAATGCTTTTAATATCTCTCTCAATGCAAAAGCCGAGAATAATGCCCTTGAAACCGTACTCAATTTTGCAAACAACGATTCTATTACCTATAGCGGAGAACTTGTAGCTACCACTATGTTTCAATATATAAAAGGAAATAAGCCAAGACTAAAAACAATTATCAATATCAAGCCCACAAAATCTATATTAAATGATAGCCTTTGGAATATCAACTCTTCCACGATCGTGATTGACTCAGATAAGGTTAATATCAACAATTTCTATTTCAGTCATCGTGATCGTCACATAAAAATTAACGGGTGCTTA
>JALNVG010000038.1 GCA_023227685.1 Bacteroidaceae bacterium | reverse complement strand
CATCTTTAAATTCTTTTACTCGTCAGAAAACGTTGACTACTGATACTATTATTGCTAATTCGCGTTTTTTTGACAACGATATGAAACAAGTGCCTAAAACAGCATTAACTGTCGGTGTTGGAACGATAATGTCTGCCAAAGAAGTAATGATAATTGTCAATGGTCATAACAAAGCCCGTGCATTGAAGCATGCAGTTGAAGGTGCTGTTACTCAAATGTGGACTATCAGTGCTTTGCAAATGCATGAACAAGGTATTATTGTTTGTGATGATGTTGCCACCGATGAATTGAAGGTAGGTACCTATCGCTACTTCAAGGATATTGAGGCTACTCATTTGGATCCGGAGACATTATTGAAATAGGTGAATCTTTTTTTATAAAAGAAGAATTATCCTTTCTTTGTTGAATTTATTGAATGCGTTGCGTAGTTGCAACGCATTTTTTTTGATCATCCATATTTATCTTACTGTTATTTGATGTAGCTGTATTAGTTCATTGAAGTAGTTAAATCTAGTTAATATACTTACGATTACTTTCGTTTAGTTTTGATATAAAGTTTTCTTTTCTTATGTTTGTAGCATTCAAACTCAGATAAATCAAATGAAGAACTATAATAATTATGCAAAATAAAGATCTTAAAATTATAAGTGAAAGAAATCGTAAGAGACTAATGGAGATCGTTTATAATGCCAAGGCCGGTCATATCGGTGGAGATCTTTCATGTATGAATGTGCTTACTGTTCTTTATTTTAAAGTAATGAATACTGATTCTTGTAATCCAAAAAAATCTGATCGTGATCGTTTTGTTATGAGTAAAGGACATTGTGTGGAAGCTTTATATGCTGTACTTGAAGCCAAGGGATTCATATCGAAAGAAATCACAGATACTTTAGGAAAATTCAAATCTCCTCTTGCCGGACATCCAACTATTCAAGTGCCGGGTGTTGAAATCAGCAGCGGAGCGTTGGGACACGGGCTTTCCGTTGGCGTAGGTATGGCTATAGCTGCCAAAATGGATAATAAATCTTTCAAAACTTATGTGCTCATGGGTGATGGGGAGCAAGATGAAGGTTCCATCTACGAGGCCGCAATGGCCGGCAATCAGTACAAACTCGATAATCTTGTTGCCATTATTGATCGTAATAAGTTACAAATAAGTGGTACGACGGAATCGGTCATGTCTTTGGGTAATATTAGAGATCGGTGGACGGCTTTTGGTTGGGATGTACAGGAAACAAACGGAGATGAGGTGGATGATCTTGTTTGTGCTTTTGATAAGATAGACTATCAAAACCACCAACCGCATCTTATCATTGCCGATACGACAAAGGGTAAGGGTGTGTCATATATGGAGAACGATCTGAAATGGCATCATGGCATGCCTACTCGAGAGCAATATGAGCAGGCAATGAAAGAAATTGAACAACGAATTGTAACATTGGAGAATGAATAAAATGGGAAATCAACAGATAGCTTGCCGAAAGAGTATGACAAATATGTTGCTTAAATTAGCGCGCAAGGATAAAAATATTATTGTTGTGACAACGGATGCACGTGGTTCGGTCACATTAACTGATTTTGCGAAAGAACTTCCTGATCAATTTGTAGAATGTGGAATAGCTGAGCAAGATGCTGTTGGTATTTCTGCCGGATTGGCAAATTGCGGGAAGAAAGTTTTCGTATGTGGCCCCGCTTGTTTTTATATGGCCCGTTCACTTGAACAAGTTAAGGTTGATATTGCTTATTCTAAAAGTCCGGTTACCATTTTCGGTGTAAGTGGTGGTGTGGCTTACGGTGCTCTTGGTGCAACGCATCATAGTTTATATGATATTGCCGTTTTGCGAACATTTCCTGGAATGAATATTGTATTTCCTTGTGATGCCCGTGAAGCAGCCAAATTAGTTGAAATTCTTGTTGATTATCCCGAACCTGTATACGTCCGTGTCGGTCGCGGTGCCGTTCCTGATGTTTATAAGAATGATGATTTTGATTTTCAGCTTGGCAAAGCCAATTTGTTGCTTGATGGGAAAGATATTACCGTTATTGGTACCGGAGAGACTGTTTATCATGCTTATCAGGCTGCATTGACTTTACGAGAGGAAGGTATTTCTGTTCGTGTTCTTGATATGGCCACTTTGAAACCTATAGATACACAAGCTATATTGAAAGCGGCAAACGATACAAAACGAATTATTACAGTTGAGGAACATAGTCGTTTTGGCGGTTTGGGAAGTATTGTCATGGAAACATTGTCTGAACATCCCGTGCCCGTTAAGATTCTTGGTATTCCTGATGAGGACGTGGTACACGGTACTTCTGCCGAAATATTCTCTTATTATGGAATTGATAAAGAAGGAATTATAAAAGCTGTTCATTCAATGATTAATAAAAAGAATAAGATTATTTCTTATACGTAACTCCTGTATTTAATTAATACAACTATGAAAAACTATATTATAGCGATAGACCAAAGCACATCAGCTACCAAAGCTGTACTCTTTAATGAACAATGCCAATTGATTCATCGTGTTGACGAGCCTCACAAACAATATTATCCTCAAGCAGGCTGGGTGGAGCACGATGCAGAAGAGATTTATATTAATACCTTAAAAGCTATACGTTCTCTACTTGATAATTTGCAATTAGAACAAGAAAGTCATTTTTCATTGGCTATAACGAATCAGCGCGAAACAGTTGTGGTATGGGATAAGCGGACGGGAATCCCTGTTTATCATGCAGTTGTTTGGCAATGTCAACGGGGAGCATCCATCTGTCGGAAATTAAAAGATGAGGGCTATACTGAAATGGTACGGAGCAAAAGTGGACTACTCATTGATCCTTATTTTGCTGCCAGTGGAGCTCAATGGATACTTGATTATGTAAATGGTGCTCGTAAGTCTGCCGAAGAAGGACACTTATTAATGGGAACTATTGATTCATGGTTGGTTTGGAAATTAACCGGAGGGAAGGTCCATGCAACTGATTATACAAATGCTTCCCGTACTTTATTATTTAATATCCATACTTTGGCTTGGGATGATGATTTATTGCGTCTCTTTAAGATTCCACGATGTATGATGCCGGAAGTACGCTCTTCTGATTCTGTTTTCGGTGAAACGACAGTAGATGGTTATTTTGTACAACCGATACAGATAGCCGGTGTGCTAGGTGATTCTCATGGAGCACTTGTCGGTCAGATGTGTTTTGAGGCAGGGATGGGTAAGGTTACTTATGGCACAGGTTCTTCTGTGATGGTAAATATCGGTGAGGAGGCGAAAGATGCTCCGGCTGGTTTGGTTACTTCAGTGGGGTTTGCTGCTTTGAATAAAGTCTTTTATGCCTTTGAAGGCAATATCCATTGTACAGGTGCGACTATAAAATGGCTTGTGGAAAAATTGGCGTTGATAGGTTCGCCCAAGGACATCGAAGCACAAGCTGCCAGTGTGACTGATAATGGAGGAGTTTATTTTGTTCCTGCTTTTGCCGGACTTGGTGCACCTTGGTGGAATGATAGTGCCAAGGCGATGATTTACGGTATGACATTGGGTACCACAAAAGCTCATCTTTTGCGTGCCTCGCTCGAGGCTATTGCTTACCAAGTAAAAGATTTGGTTGATTTAATGACCGGTCAGGCAGGTATTGCTTTGAAAGAGTTACGTGTTGATGGCGGACCTACCCGAAACAAATTTTTGATGCAGTTTCAAGCTGATATGGTGAATGCTATCATTAATTGTGCAAATATAGAAGAGGCATCGGCACTTGGCGCAATGATTATGAATGGCTTTGCCCGCGGACTTTGGAATAGCTTTGATGAGGCGGGTGCTCTACGCAAAGAAAATTATTGCGTATTGCCGCAAATGAAAGATGAACAACGCAATCAACTTTATCAAGGATGGATTAAAGCTGTGAAAAGAGTAATAAATTCAATAGAATAATCATTTAATAAATTTATATCATGAAAAAAGAAGCACAACACGGGAAAGAAACCTTTGGTCTGATTATAGGTACCCGCGCCTATTTTAATTCTGATTTAGCTATTGATGTTCGTAAAACATTGCTTGAAGTTCTAGAAAAGAATGGTTATGGTTATGTTATTCTTGATGAGGTAGATACACCGACCGGTGGAAGTATGGAAACTCTTGCAGATGGTCAGGCTTGTGCCAAATTGTTTCGCGCCAATCGAGAGATAATCGACGGTATAATTGTATCATTGCCGAATTTTGGTTTTGAGATAGGTATTATTAATGCGATAAGCCGCGCGGAATTGAATGTTCCTGTCATGGTGCAGGCATGTGATGATGAAAATGATAAAGTTGATTTGGACCACCGTCGTGATGCTTTTTGTGGTAAGATTTCGGTTTGTAATAATTTATACCAGTATGGTATTCCTTTTACCGATACAACCTTGCATACCTATTCGATAAAGAGTCCGCTGTTATTGGAGGATATCAATAAATTCGCAGGGGTTTGCCGGGTAGTGAAGAAACTTACTCATTGTCGTATCGGTCAGATTGGTACCCGTCCATTAGGCTTTAATACTTGTCGCGCAAGTGAAAAGCTTTTGCAGACAAGTGGTATTACAGTTGTTCCGGTAGACCTTTCCGAGATTCTTAGTAATGCCCGTAAAATCGATAATAATGCAGCCGAATTAAAATTAAAGATAGAAGAAATAAGCCATTATGCCAAAGTGCCACAGGCTTATCAGGAAAAATTGGCATTGCAGGCTAAGTTCGGACTTGCCGTAGATAATTGGGTGAACTTGAACGAAGTAGATGCTACTGCTATTCAATGTTGGGATTCCTTGGAACAGAATTATGGTTGTGCTGCATGTGTTACCATGAGTATGTTGGGTGAAAAACTTATCCCTTCGGCTTGCGAAACCGATATTGCAGGAGCCGTTTCTATGTATGCACTGACTCTTGCAGCCGGACAGCCTTCTGCTTTGCTTGACTGGAATAATAATTTTGCCGAAAATCGTAACAAATGTGTATGTACCCATTGTGGAAATTTTCCGAAGAGTTTTGCCAAGAGTGAAATGACACTCGGCCCGTTAGGTGTTCTTGGACGTACATTAGGTAAGATTAATACTTTCGGCGCGATCAATGCCAAAGTAGCTAAAGGTCCGTTTACTTTCTTCCGCATCAGTACCGATGATACTTTAGGATGTATTAAGAGTTATTTGGGCAAAGGGCAGATTACCGATGATCCGTATGGAATGGACGGATGTATCGCTGTAACCCAAGTGGATAATTTGCAAAAATTGATGAAGTTTATCTGTAAGAATGGATTTGAGCATCATGTAGCGATGGTTCGTACTGATGTTGTGGATATTCTGCAAGAAGCTATTGATACTTATTTGGGTTGGGAAATGTATATTCACGAATAAGATTAACCGATTATGTTTTTAATACAGAATTACGCTATCGCCATACTCTTATGTATTTTGTGTATGGTATGCTGGGGCTCTTGGGCAAATACCCAAAAAATGGTTGCAGCAAAAAAATGGAGTTTTGAACTTTTCTATTGGGATATGACATGGGGTTTATTCCTTACTGCTCTTTTAGCCGCACTTACATTGGGCAATATGGGTGGTGACGGACGTGCTTTTTTTGCAGATTTGTCGCAGGCGGCGGGGAGTAGTATCTGTTTTGCTATTTTGGGAGGCATTGTCTGGAATCTTGGTACGATACTCCTTACCGCAGCTATGGCCATTGCCGGTATGTCCATTGGTTTTCCTATTGGTGGAGGTCTTGCCTGGGTCGGTGGCATTGTTGTTAATTTCCTATTGGTTGAATTCAGTGGAAACAGCTATTCTGGTAATGTAGGAATGCTTTTTATCGGGGTTCTTTGTATTGTCATTGCAATTTTACTCTGTGGCTTGGCTTACAAACGTTTGACGGCACGAGAAAAAGGAACGCCGGCCAAAGGGATTTTGCTTTCGCTCTGTGCTGGTGTTGTTATTATGTTTTTCTACGGCTTGGTTGTCAAATCTCTTGATCCCGCTTATGTCTCCGGAGGTACTGGTAATTTGACTCCGTATACAGGTGTATTTTTCTTTGCTGTAGGTATTTTGATATCAACACCATTGTTTAATGGCTTTGCGATGCGTCATCCTGTTGAAGGGAAAGTTGTAAATTGGAAAGATTATCGTAGTGGGAGTATGCGTACGCATTTAACCGGAGTACTTGGAGGTTTTATCTGGATGAGTGGTATGGTGCTTAGTTTTATGGCAGCTGGTGCAGCGAATCCGGCCATCAGTTATGCGTTAAGTAATGCGGCACCTGTAGTAGCAATGCTTTGGGGTATTTTTGTATGGAAAGAGTTTCGAGGTGCGTCCAAGGGTACGAATCGTATACTTGCCGGTATGTTTACTTTGTTTATTGTTGGTTTGATAATTATTACTTTATCCAACTGATATGAAAGAAAAATCAGAAATCGGCTTGGTGATGAAATCTCTTCAGGCTGATTTCTTCAAAATAATGGGAAAAGGAGCTCGGGATTATGTGGCTCTTCATCCGGAGATAGAATTAGTGACTGTCGGAACACAATCACAAGTTGAGGTAAAACAGCAAATTGAATTGGTTGATGAATTAATTGAACGTAATGTTGATGCGATTGTACTTGTTCCTATTGATTCTGATGCATTGGTCCCGCCAGTTGTCAGAGCTGTTCGTGCAGGAATCAAAGTGGTCAATATTGATATTCGTTTAAATCCTGTTATGCTTGCTCGACAAAAGGTTCAAGTTGCTTATATAGGTCCGGATAATGAAACAGCGGCCTATGAGGCAGGTCAGGTTTTGGCTTCTTATCTTCAGCAAGGGAATGAAGTGATTATTATCGAAGGATTGAAGGGCGCGGAGAATGCTGTGCAGCGTAAGAATGGCCATATGCGTGCCATTAGGGAAGCCGGTTTGACTCTTGTTGCTTCCGAATCGGCTAATTGGGAAACGGACAAGGCAAGCGAAGTATTTAGTCGTCTTATTGCATTACATCCTAAAGTGAAAGGCGTCTTTTGTGGCAATGATGCTATGGCTTTAGGTGTAGTGAATGTGTTGGATTTTTTATATCGGGATGAAATAAAGGTATGTGGCTTTGATAATGATCCTTCGGCACAACGATTGATTAAAGAGGGCAAACAGGTTTCTACTATCGATATTTTTAGTTCTCAAATAGCTGTGGAAGGTATTAAATGTGCTGTTGATCTGTTGACAAAAGGCGAAAATATAGCAGGAGAGGTCACAACGAAATACTTATTATACAAAAAATCCTAAAGAGATATATAGATAGCTTATCTTATAGGTTAAATCGTTATCAAAGGTATTATGTAAATTATTATACATATTTTAATTAACCAATATTTAATTATGAGAACAGAACATCAAACGGATAAAACTATAGTAGCAGAATTACAAAAAGGAAATAAACAGGCATTCTCAGATTTCTATGAGATGTATGTGGATATGCTTTTTAATTATGGTAGTAAGCTAACAATAGACAGAGAACTATTGAAAGATAGTATTCATGATGTTTTTTTTAAATTATATACAGATCGAATTTTATTATCAGAGATCCATAATATTAGGTCCTATCTTCTTGTTTCTTTGAAGAATAGATTATATGATGATAACCGGAGAAGGGTAAAAGAATCAAAAGCAGCAGCTGACAATTTACTTTATTTTTCTGTACACGAGGAAGATTGTAATATTAAAGAAAAATATAATATTGACAAAGAAAATATAGGAACGTTATTGCAAAAATTGACCAGACGTCAACAACAGATTATAACCTTGTATTATCTTGAAGGGAAGAAATATGATGAAATTTGTAAAATTATGAATATTGATTATTCTTCTGCCCGGAATTTAATACATAGAAGTATTCTTAGATTAAGAAGTTTGATATGATTTTCTAACTTTATTAATGCTACTTTGCAAAAAAATAGTTATTTTGTATGAATATTTAAATTATAAATAATATTGTTGTAAAAATCACAAATTCAATCGAAAAGAGTACAACAGTTTTAAACTCTTTTGCTATTTTTGTATGCATAAAATGCACTTCCTATAAGACAAAAAGTTTATTAATTCCACTCGGCTTTTTTATATTCTAAAAGCGGTCCGGGTGGATTTCTATTTTATTAAAAAAAGTTGCTTACTTATTACAAATGGTTTATTTTTACGTCATATATTTAAGCAAGAGGCTTTAAAGGGACATCCTTAAATTCCTTGGGTTGCTTGTTTTACAGGCTGATATCTCTATTTCCCTTGGTGTACAAAGAGGTGGTGAGTTTAGTTTCATTGAAATGATTT
Source organism: Bacteroidaceae bacterium (assembly GCA_023227685.1). Taxonomy (GTDB): domain Bacteria; phylum Bacteroidota; class Bacteroidia; order Bacteroidales; family Bacteroidaceae; genus JALNVG01. Next base: position 7,000 of record JALNVG010000038.1, on the reverse strand, counting down.
CCATTTTGAAAAAAGAAAAGGTGCTGATTCATTGGATATATGAGTTTGCAATGAATGTTGAAAGTTCGAAGAATAAGCATGAATTTTTGGTAAATTTTAGGGCTGTATAAATAATTATTTATCAAAGCAAGGTTCTGATTTAACAAAAGAACGTGAAAATCGGATGGAGCGAATTAGCGCAAAGACCAATTAGTAGAAAAATAATCACATAAATTACTTAAAGATGAAAAATCGGAATATTTTCGCTCTTTTGCTTACCTTGTTGATTTTGTGTTCGTGTGGTACACAAAAGATATGTTATGTCTATTCTTCTTTCCATGAGCCTGCGAATGAGGGACTTCGTTATTTATATAGTGAAGATGGCTTACATTGGGACAGTATACCTGGCATTTGGTTGAAGCCGGAAATAGGGAAAGATAAGATTATGCGTGATCCTTCTATTTTGCGTACTCCCGACGGAACATATCATTTGGCATGGACTATTGCATGGAAAGGTGGTTTGGGCTTTGGGTATGCTTATTCCAAAGATTTAATTCATTGGTCAAAAGAGCGTCTTATTCAGGTGATGGAAAAAGAGCCGACTACGGTTAACGTGTGGGCGCCGGAATTGTTTTATGATAGCGAAAAGAATCAAATCATCGTGGCATGGGCATCTTGTGTGCCCGGCCATTTTGATTTCGGACAAGAAGATATAAGAAATAATCATCGGATTTATTATATGACTACCAAGGATTTTAAGACGATATCTGATACGAAATTGCTTTATGATCCGGGTTTCAGTTCTATTGATCAACAAATTGTCAAGCGTGGCCCGAAAGATTACGTGTTGGTGTTTAAAGATAATACCCGACTGGAACGGGATATTAAAGTGGCTTTTGCTACCTCACCAACAGGTCCTTATGGGAAGGCTTCTACCTCAATGACATATCTTTATACCGAAGGGCCTGCTTGTGAAAAAGTGGGCAAGGATTATTTGATTTATTTTGATGCTTATAGAAAGAAAATTTTCGGAGCTGTCAAAACAAGAGACTTTAAAACTTTCGTAGATGTGACAAATCAAATTTCTATACCCAAAGATCATAAGCATGGTACGATCTTTAAGGTTCCTATGAAGGTCGTAAAAAAATTGATAAAGTATTCTAATAATAAAATAGTCCGATAAGGAAAATGTGTGTTATGATAAAAAGATCAAAGGTATTAATTTGTATTTCGGCAGGGTTGTTGGTCATTCGGATGCATTGAAGAAAATAATTTATAATAATGTATTATCATTAAATTATCATTTATGAATTTACGCATAGGAATTATTTTGTTGATGAGTTGTTGGAACTTTCTTCATCTTTCGGCTGAGCGTGTGAATATGGCAGTAGCAGGTGCAAATACAAAAGGCATGGTATTGAACACGGAATTGATTAATTCAACAATAAGTCGTTTGTCGAAAGCTGGCGGTGGAACCTTGTTTTTCCCTTCAGGTACGTATTTGACCGGATCGATCCATTTGAAAAGCAATATTACGCTAGACTTGGAAGCCGGAGCAATTTTGCGTTTCTCGGATAATTTTGACGATTATCTTCCTTATGTGGAAACACGTTATGAGGGTGTGATGCTCAAGAGTTTCCAACCATTGATTTATGCTGTGGATGCCGAAAATATAACGATTAAAGGTGAAGGTACATTGGATGGTCAAGGAAAGAAATGGTGGGATGAGTGTTTTAAAGTATCAAAAGTAATGAAGGAGACAAATGGCGATAGGAGTAAGATGAATAAATACCAACTGCTATTTGAAACGACCAATGATATGAAAATGCTTGCTGCCGAAACCAACGAAGATTGGCACAATACCCTTAATCAACGTTTTTTTCGTCCGCCGTTTATTCAACCGATTCGTTGTAAGCGGGTGTGTATTGAAGGAGTGAAGATTGTTAATTCTCCGTTTTGGACGGTAAATCCGGAATTTTGTGACAATGTGCTGGTTGATGGGGTTACAATCATAAATGTTCCTTCACCAAATACGGATGGCATTGATCCGGAATCTTGTAGTAATGTGCGTATTAATAATTGTCATATATCGGTAGGTGATGATTGTGTAGCCATTAAGTCCGGTCGAGATTTTCAGGGGCGAAAATTGAATGTGCCTTGTGAAAATATTACGATTACCAATTGTACTATGCTATCTGGTCATGGTTTGTCTATCGGCAGCGAGATGAGCGGTAGTGTTAGAAAGGTGGTAATTAGTAATTGCACTTTTGAAGGAACAGATAGAGGAATCCGTATCAAGTCTACCCGCGGTCGGGGTGGTGTTGTTGAAGATGTTTGTGTGAATAATGTAGTCATGAAAAATATATCCGGAGAGGTTATCTTGTTAAGCCTAGCTTATAGTAAGATGCCCGAGGAGCCGAAGAGTGAACGTACACCGGTGTTTCATTCGTTTTATTTTTCCGGTATAGTTGCAGATCAAGTGCAGAGGCCGATAGTGATAGATGGTTTGAAGGAATCTCCCATTACGGATGTTGTTCTAAACAATATTTTTATTCGGAACTCACAAGAAAAAAGTTCTTTTCGAAATTGCAAAAACGTAGTTCTTAGAGATGTTTCTGTTAATGGAAAAGAGATTCCTTTTGTAGAATAAAATTGAATATAGTTGAAATGAAAATAGTTGATCGAATGAAGCATCATATAAAAAGAATAATTGTTTCCAGTCTTGCGGTGCTATTGCCCTTATTTTTAATTGCTGTAATTAGTGTGGAGACCAGTGCTCAAAACCATAAATTATGGTATGATAAACCGGCACATACTTGGACGGAAGCTCTTCCGCTGGGCAATGGGCGGTTAGGAGCTATGGTTTACGGTAATCCGGCTGTGGAGCATATTCAGCTGAATGAAGAAACGTTGTGGGCCGGTCAGCCTAATAATAATCCGAATCCGGAGGCTTTGACTTATATTCCCAAAATTCGTCAACTAGTTTTTGAAAAGAAGTATTTGGCAGCGCAGACTTTGGCTACGGAGAAAGTAATGTCTCATACAAATAGCGGAATGCCTTACCAGACTTTCGGTGATTTATATATCTCATTTCCGGACCATGCGTCGTATACATCTTATTATCGGGAGTTAAGTTTGGATTCTGCTCGTACGTTGGTTAGTTATAAGGTAGGTGGAGTGACTTATCAGCGTGAGACTATAACTTCATTTCCCGATCAGGTGATGATGGTTCATTTGACGGCTAGTCGGCCCGGCAAGATTTCTTGCAATGCTTTGTTTACCAGTCCCCATGATAAAGTCTCGGTTACTTCGGATGAGAACAGTGTTTCTTTGTCCGGTGTTTCGTCATCGCATGAAGGATTGAAGGGGAAAGTTCAATTTATAGGACGCATGATGGCTCGTATCAAAGGTGGAAAGCAGAGATGTAGAAATGGGGTATTGAGTATTGAAGGGGCTGACGAAGCGGTGATTTATGTTACGATAGCAACAAATTTCAATAATTATAAAGACATTAGCGGTGATCCCGAGAAAAAGGTGGAAAACTATTTGGTTAATGCGCTGAAGCATACCTATCAAGAGAGTAAACAAGCTCATGTGTCTTTTTTCAAAAAAGAGATGGATAGGGTATCTTTGAACTTAGGGGCGGATAAGTATCCTAATCTTACTACGGATAAACGTGTACAGTATTTTAAAGATAATCAAGATAATAATCTTGTAGCTACATATTTTCGTTTCGGTCGTTATTTGTTGATTTGTTCTTCGCAACCCGGAGGACAACCTGCCAATCTGCAAGGTATATGGAATGATCAGCTTTTCCCATCATGGGATTCCAAATATACATGTAATATCAATCTTGAGATGAATTATTGGCCTGCCGAAGTGACCAATTTGAGTGAACTCAATGATCCCTTGTTTCAGTTGATCAAGGAGGTAAGTCAATCGGGAAAGGAAACGGCAAAGATCATGTATGGTGCCGGTGGTTGGGTCTTGCATCATAATACCGATATCTGGCGGGTGACCGGTGCGATAGATAAAGCTCCTTCCGGTATGTGGCCTACCGGTGAAGCCTGGGTATGTCAGCATTTATGGCAACATTATTTATATACGGGAGATCTAAAATTCCTACGTTCGGTTTATCCGGAATTAAAAGGAGCCGCTAAATTTTTAGATGAAATTATGGTTCACGAGCCGTTACATCATTGGTTGGTTGTTTGTCCCAGTTTATCGCCCGAACACGAACATCCGGGGGATGGTGGCAAGGCTACCACGGTTGCAGGATGTACGCTTGATAACCAATTGGTCTTTGATCTTTGGAATGAAATTATCATGGTTTCGAAGGTGTTGAATATCGATACGGCTTTTGCCACTCATTTAAAACAGCGACTGAAAGAATTACCTCCGATGCAGATAGGTCGATGGGGGCAGTTGCAAGAATGGATGGAGGATTGGGATGATCCGAGTGATACGCATCGTCATATATCTCATCTTTACGGATTATTTCCAAGCAATGAATTGTCGCCGTATCGCACGCCCGAGTTCTTTGATGCCGCCCGTACTTCGTTGATTCATCGTGGTGATGAGTCGACAGGTTGGAGTATGGGATGGAAGGTTTGTCTTTGGGCCCGTTTGCTTGATGGTGATCATGCTTATAAATTAATAACCGATCAATTGTCATTGGTTGGTAATGAGAAGAAGAAAGGGGGTACTTATCCTAATCTTTTCGATGCTCATCCGCCATTTCAGATTGATGGGAATTTCGGTTGCACAGCTGGTATTGCCGAGATGCTTCTACAAAGTTATGATGGTTTTATATATCTGCTTCCTGCTCTTCCGACTGTTTGGAAAGAAGGCCACTTCAAAGGTCTTGTTGCCCGTGGCGGTTTTGTAGTGGATTTGTATTGGAAAGATGGTAAAGTGAAAAAACTTATTGTGAAGTCGCGCAATGGTGGCGTTTGCCGCTTGCGTTCATTAAATCGATTGGCCGGCAGGGGGCTTAGAAAGGCAAGAGGAGAGAATCCGAACAGTTTGTTTGCCGTACCGAATACCCCGCAGCCATTGATTAATGAAAAGGCAAAATTGAATCCTGTTATTTTAAAAAAGACGTATCTTTATGATTTGAAAACGCAATCGGGAGAAGTGTATATAATTGAAGGGAAATAAAAATAATATTATATGATATGAAAAAGACAATAGTTTCTTTAGTTGTTTTATGCTTTGGTTTTCTTTCCGTAGCACCCGTAACAGCAGCATCCGAGGTTTATCTTCCTTGGAGTAACGGTAAATTAGTCGTATCCGGAAATCATCATTACTTACAACAAGCAAATGGAACGCCGTTTTTTTGGCAGGGTGAAACCGGTTGGTTAATGCCTGAGAGGCTTAACCGTGATGAAGTGGCTTATTATTTGGATCATTGTCAGGCTGACGGTTACAATGTGGTGCAGGTGCAAACGATTGATGGTGTGCCTGCAATTAATGCTTACGGGCAGTTTTCCATGCCTGATGGCTTCAACTTCAAAGATATTAATAAAAAAGGTGTTTACGGTTATTGGGATCACATGGATTATATCATCAAGACCGCCGAGCACAATGGTATATATATTGGCATGGTTTGTATCTGGGGAAACTTGGTCAAGGCTGGGCTGATGAATATAGCTCAAGCTAAGGCTTACGGCAAGTTTCTTGCTGAACGTTATAAAGATTATCCCAATATCATTTGGATTATCGGAGGAGATATTCCTGGTGATGTGGATACTGATATTTGGAATACATTGGCCGAGACGATCAAAAGTCTTGATAAGAATCATCTGATGACTTATCATCCGAGAGGAAGAACGATGTCGTCCATCTGGTTTAACAATTCCGATTGGCTTGATTTTAATATGTTCCAGAGCGGACACCGCCGTTATGGCCAGTGCACTAAAGACCAGAGTTGTCTCTTTGGTCTGGATACCGAAGAAGATAATTGGCGTTATGTCAAAGCTAGTCTTGCCATGTCTCCCGTGAAGCCGGTGATTGATGGTGAACCTTCGTATGAGGGTATTCCTCAGGGCTTACATGATCCTGCCCAGAAAAGATGGCAGGCATGTGATGTGCGCCGTTATGCTTATTGGTCGGTTTTTGCCGGAGCTTTCGGGCATACTTATGGCAACAATTCAATTATGCAATTTATGCATCCGGGGGTGAATCCAGCTTATGGTGCAACGGAATCTTGGTGGGATGCCATGAAAGATTCGGGATTTAGTCAGATGAAGTATCTCAAAAATTTAATGTTAACTTTCCCTTTCTTCGAACGTGTACCTGACCAAAGTCTTATTGCCGGAAAGAATGGTCTTCATTATGAGCAAGTGCTCGCAACACGCGGGAATGATTATCTGTTGGTTTATAATTATTTCGGTAGTTCGATGCAGATTGATTTAAGTAAGATAAGCGGTGCCAAGAAGAATGCATGGTGGTATAATCCTCAAAGCGGTGCCTTGAATTATATCGGAGAGTTTGACAGTAAGGTGACTACATTCTATCCAGAAGGCAGTTATCAGGGTGGAAGTGATCGCGTGTTGATTGCTGTTGATTCTTCTAAAAACTATGTACATAAAGATTGGACAATTTTACCTGATGTACAACCTCAAAAACAATAAGTCATGAGTTATATCGCTGAATATTTGTATGATCCCGTATTATGCTTGGGGTAATCTTGGAAAAAGAGAAATGACGGTATGGATGTCTTTGATAAGATGATAATAAATAAGTAACCATGAAAAGATTAGATTTAAAGAAACAGATTTTGTTGCTGATGGCTGTTTTTTTGTTGTCAGTTTCGCCTTTGTCTGCATCGGATATTTGGGTGTCGGTGAGCGGAAATGATAAAAATGAGGGCACACAAGTAGATCCTTTGCAAACTTTGAATGCTGCGTTGCGTATGGCTCGCGAGTATAGACGCACTAATCATTCGGGTGTTGAAGATGGAATTATTATCCATCTCAAGGGAGGGGAATATCATTTATATGAGCCCATTTTTATCCGT